>CAZUTD010000043.1:2034-10318 GCA_964623185.1 uncultured Clostridiaceae bacterium | reverse complement strand
TTCTTATAATAAAGTTATTTCACCCATAAAAGACTTGGGAATAAATATGTTTATTTTAACACCTTAATTAAGATACATAAAAAAATTACTTCTGGGAAGGGGAGTTATTAATTGAAGTTTAACTTAGCTAGACGGATTACTTTATTTACGGCTTTGATTGTTTTAACAGCTCTACTAGCCTTAGGCCTAGTATCTTTTTTTTCTAGTACACAGGCAGTATTGGATTTAACAAAGGAGGCTTTGTTAAATGCAGCCCTAGATGGGGTGGAAATTGTTGAAGCCAATATTTCAAAGGACATTAATATCCTCATGGAATTGGCTAGTCGTTCCCGAACCCAGAGTATGGATTGGGAAATCCAGAGAGAATCATTGCAAGCTGATGTTTCAAGGTTGGATTATACAGGTATAGGAGTAGTCGATACAGAAGGCATGGTTCGTTATGTGTCAGACAGTAGTAGTGCAAATGTCAGAAGTTTAAAGGCAGTTGCCCTGGCCCTAGAGGGTATACCCAATGTATCAGATGTGATGGTTGATGCTGGGACTAACCAGGCAGTGTATATGGTAGCAGTCCCTATAAGAGTTGAAAATCAAATAGCCGGAGCCTTGATAGGTTGGAAGAGTGCAAGAACTTTAAATAGCATGGTTATGAAAATGGGTTTTGGTGAAAATGGTTATGCCTTTATTTTTGAGGAAGACGGTACAATAATTGGTCACGCCAACGAAGAATTTGTTATGGAACAAAGAAACTTGCTGGCAGATATTGAAACAGATGGTGATATGAAAAATGCTGGCCTGGCCCTCAAAGAATTGGGTATAGGCAATCAAGGGGTAGTAAATTATGAATTTCAAGGCAGTGTAAGGTATATGGGTATAGCGCCAATTGCAAACACTGGGAAACACATTGCTGTAGGAGCTTTTGAAACCGATGTTTTAGGGGGATTAAAAAAGCTTCGAGTGCTGTTGTTTGTTGCAGCAGGGATAGTTTTGATTTTAGCTATGGTGGGGGCAGTCTTCATGGGTAATTCTATTTCAAGACCCATTGTAGAATATTCTCATACTATAGACAGGTTAGCAAATTACGATTTAACTTTTGATGAAAACAGCCAATCTAATAAATATTTAGCAAGGTCTGATGAGGTAGGGGTGATAGGGAATTCCTTACTAGCAATGCAAGGAAATTTAACTGATTTAATAAGGGAGATATCGGAGATGGCCCAGCAGGTAGCCGCCTATTCTGAAGAATTTACGGCTACGGGACAACAGTCAGCCTTGGCCTCAGAAGAAGTAGCAAGAGCGATAGAAAACATAGCCGCCGGTGCTAACGACCAGGCCAGTGATACAGAAACAGGCGCTAGAAGTATAGAAGGCTTGGGGGATCAGGTTGAAAAAACTATGGTCAATGTAGCAAATTTAAATAATGCTATTAACGAGATTAATTCATTAAAAGACGAAGGTTTAAATGTGGTAGCAGACTTGGTAGAAAAAAACCAGGAAAACAGTGAGGCGGCGGCCTTAGTCCAAGAAGTGATTACAAGTGTTAATCAAAGTGCAAAGACTATAGAAAGCGCTAGCCAAATGATTAGGTCCATAGCAGAACAAACTAATTTACTGGCATTAAATGCAGCAATTGAGGCTGCTAGGGCAGGGGATGCCGGTAGGGGCTTCGCAGTAGTAGCAGAAGAAATAAGGCAATTGGCCGAGGAATCAAATAAATTTACTGGGGATATTTCAGTTATTATCCTAGATTTGTTAAATGAAACAGCAAGTGCAGTTAAAACAATGGGGGATGTGGCCTCTATAACTGAATCACAAACACAAAGTGTAAGGGTTACTAATAATACTTTTGAGGGCATAGCTAATAGTGTTGAGGGTATTAGGGGGCTGGTTGAAGAAATTAATACCACAAACAAGTCGATGGAAGAGAAAAAGAATGAAGTAATTGAAATAATCCATAACTTGGCGGCTATATCTGAGGAGAATGCGGCTAGTACCGAGGAAGCATCTGCCTCCGTGGAGGAACAAACTGCATCGGTCCAGGAAATTGCAACCGCTAGTGAAACTTTGGCCCAGTTGGCAAATGATTTGCAAAATACTATAAGCAGGTTTAAATCCTAAAGATTAAATAAGGTCCCCCAAAAAATTGGGGGACCTTATTTTAATAGTAAAGGAATATTAGACTGTTTGTTTCTGTGCTGTAACAAGCTGTTTGATATCAAGATTAGAAATTATTAATCCTATTAGAATTACCAGGCTACCAATCCATTGGATTTTAGATAGGTGTTCTGACAGAACAATTCTGGCAATCAACAATCCAGTCACAGGGACCAGTAAGGTTATGGGCGATATTTTTGATAAGGGATATTTGGATATAAGATTATTCCAAAACCCGTAACCAAACAAAGTAGCTGCAAGGGAAACATAAAGGGTAGCAAAAATGGACAAGAAGTTTAAATTAGCTAAAGAATTTAATACAAGCTGGGGAGTATTTATTAATAAGGCTAATAATAACATAGGAATAGGTGGTACTAGGCCGGACCATACGACCATGGCCAGCATATCCAATTCCTCCCCCTTGTCTGCAACCATGTTGGCACAACGCTTTGAAATAATATTTGATATTGACCAGAAAATTGGAGCACAAATAGTAAGCAAAAGTGGTCCTAGTGGTATGGAGGATATAGTATCATTTGTTGAAGCAATACCAATGATGGCTAGACCTGAGCCAGCGATGATAAAGCCAATTATTTGTTTAGGTTTTAATTTTTCCTTTAGGAACAAGGTGCTTAAAAGTGGAGATATAAAACTTTGCAACTGGACAATTATAGATGCTAATCCAGCAGGCATGCCCCTCTCTAACGCATAAAAAAGACACGCAAACTGGGCCACACCCACTGTTAGTCCATAGCAAATTATATATTTCCAATCTAAATTTGGTTTTTTAATAAAAAATATTGCCGGGAAGGCTACAAAGGTATATCTTACTGAAACGAGTAACATCGAAGGAACTCCATTTAACCCCAGTTTGATAACTGTAAAATTTGCTCCCCATATGATTACAACTAATAATGCCAATAATAAATCTTTTTTCTTCACCACGGGTTCCTCCTGTACTTAAATTTCTAATAGGACTATCTTATCACGACAAAATTAATTTTACAATTGTGATAGCAATAAAGGAATACATTGTGGTATAATTATTTTTGCAGGGTTAAAATTCCAAATTTATTGAATTGGAAAGGGGACAAATTATGAGTATATTAACTAGGTTTAGGGATATTATGGCTAGCAATATCAATGCTTTATTAGATAAGGCCGAGGAACCAGAAAAAATGATTGACCAGATTTTGAGAAATCTAAATAAGGATTTAGGAACTGTAAAAGCAGAAACGGCTTCTATAATGGCACAAGAACAAAGGGCAAAGCGTGAACTAGATGAATGTATAGAAGAAATCAACAAAATGGATACTTATGCAGTAAAGGCACTGGAAGCAGATAATGAAGATGATGCAAGAAAATTCTTGGAGAAAAAGGCAAGCTTTAATAATAAAAAGATTGAGCTGGAAGAATCCTACAACTTAAGCCAGGGCAATGCAGTTAAGATGAAGGATATGCATGATAAGCTGGTAGCAGATATTGCCGAATTGGAATCTAGAAGGTCCATGATTAAGGGGAAAATAGCAGTAGCTAAGACCCAAGAAAAGATTAATAAGATTGGGTCATCAGTAGCTGGTGCAAACAGGTCTATATCGGCATTTGAAAGAATGGAAGAAAAAGCAAACAAGGCATTAGATGAAGCTAACGCTATGGCAGAGCTTAATAAGGGACCCAAGGACGATATAAAAGATTTAAAGGCCAAATATAGTGCAAATACAAATGTTGATGACGAATTGGCTGAACTTAAGAAAAGGTTAAATAAGGAATAAGGACAAGGCTGTAGCCAAAAGCTACGGCTTTATTTTTAGGATTCATCCATTTATTAAAGGGGTGATATATGTGGTAATACACTATAAATGTCCAAATTGTGGTTCAGATATGGTATTTGATAGTGATACTGGGATGCTTACCTGCCAAAGCTGTGGGAATAAGACAGATATAGAGAGTTTTCCTAGGACAAATATTAAAACAGTTTTTGAAGAAAGGGATGGCAGGGAATACCATTGTAAAAACTGTGGAGCAATGCTTATAACAGATACGGATACTACAGCTACTAATTGTAGTTTTTGTGGTGCTGGTGTTGTACTTTTGGATAGGTTGGCTGGTAGTTTAGCCCCTTCAAAGGTCATACCTTTTAAGATTAGCAAGGATCAAGCTAGAAGAGCTTTTAAAAAATGGTGTAAAAATGGTTTATTAACACCAAAAGGCTTTATGACAGGTGATAGGGTTAAGGGTATAACAGGTATGTATGTGCCATTTTGGCTCTATGATTTGAATAGTAAAGTAGAAGTCAATGCTACGGGAACTAAAATTAGAAAATACACAAGGGGAGATTATATATATACCGAAACCAGCTATTATGATATATACAGGGATTTAACTGTTGATTATTTGAAGGTTCCCATAGATGCTTCCGAGAAAATGGACGATAAGCTAATGGATAAATTGGAACCTTATCATTATAATGAACTTAAAGACTTTAATACTCCATACTTGGCAGGTTTTATTGCAGAAAAATATAATTTTGATTACAAGGAATTACTGCCCAGGGCAATATCCAAAATAAGGGGCTACATAGACACATATATTTCTTCTACTATATCAGGCTACACAGCAGTGAATTATACAAGAAAAGATATAAACACTGATAAAACAAATGTTTATTACACCCTTCTACCTGTTTGGATGGTTTATTATGATTATAAGGGTTCAGAATATACTTTTGCCATGAACGGTCAAACCGGCAAGGTTGTGGGAAAACCACCCCTTAGCAGGAAAAGAATGTTTACCTGGTTTAGTGGTATAGCTGCTAGTACATTTATTACCTTAAAAATCTTATCTGTAATTATGGGAGGTGGCCTCTGGTGAGATCTAATAGATTTTTCAAATGGGCATTAGTTTTCTCTCTAATAATTGTTTTAATTGCCGGCATGGGTTTTGTTTCAGCAAAACCACAGGCCAAGGAAAGAATTTATGATTTTGCAAATTTGCTCACAAGGGAAGAAAAGATTGAACTTGAGAAACTATCGGCAAAATATAGTTCTAGGCGAAAAACGGACTATGTCATTCTAACTACCTCGGATTCCATGGGCAAGGACATAGTGGAGTATATGGAAGATTTTTATGATGATGAAGGATTGGGATATGATAAACCCCATGGCAACACAGCCATACTGACAATAGATTTAAAGAATAGAGACCTTTACCTAGCCGGTTTTTATAGGGCAGAGAAGTATTTGAGTGATGACAGATTGGACCTTATAAGAGATAAAATCACCCCCGATTTGTCAAGGGGAAATTATTATGATGGATTCGCATCCTTTATAAAAACATCTTATAGGTATATGGGGGTCAGGCCTGGGGTAAACCCCGAAAATATACTGTTTAAACTTTGGTTTCAAGTGCTTGTATCTTTAGGACTGGCTGGAATTCTTTTGGGTATTATGTCCTTTAATTCTGGTGGCAAGACAACAGTTAAGGCCGACACATATCAGGATTTTGCAAATTCCAGAATTATTAGCAGGGGAGATACCTATCTAAGGACTGATGTTTCAAAACATAAAAAACCATCCAGTAATGCCTCTTCGTCGATGGGAGGAAGTAGCGGTGGCGGCGGCAGAGGCGGTGGTGGTGTTAGTAGGGGAGGTCACTCCCATAGTGGCAGTAGGGGCAAATTTTAGGAAAAGAAAGGGTGATATATATGGGCTTTTTTAGGGGGCAACTGGCCAATGTAGTCGAATGGGAAGAATTTCGCGAGGATATGATTTTTTGGAAATGGGCTAACAGGGAAATTAAGAGAGGGAGTAAACTAATTATCCGCCCTGGCCAGGATGCTATATTTTTGTTTAATGGAAAAATAGAGGGGATATTTAAGGATGAGGGCGAATACGATATTGAATCCCAAATAGTACCGTTTTTATCTACATTGAAGGGATTTAAGTTTGGGTTTAATACCGGTATGAGGGCCGAAGTTATTTTTATAAACACCAAGGAATTTATAGTAAAATGGGGTACAAAGAATCCTATAAATATTCAGGCTCCCGGTTCGCCAGGTGGGATACCAATAAGGGCCAATGGGACTTTTAGTTTTAAAGTGGGCGATTATATAGCCTTGATAGATAAGGTAGCTGGGGTAAAAAATAGTTATTTAGTGGATGAGGTAAGACTTAGAATAGTATCGAACCTAGATCAGTTGCTAATGAAGTGGATTACAAAAGAAGGCAGGGATATGTTTAATTTACAGCTTAATGCCTTAGATATATCTAGGGGTATAAAGGAAGACCTGGATATGATGATATTGAACGATGGAATCAATATTACTAAATTTAATATAATGAGTTTTAATTACCCGGAAGAAATACAAAATATGATAAATAAAAATGCGTCACATAGCATGGTGGGTGATGTAAACAGGTACCAGCAAATATCCATGGCAGATGGCATATCTTCGGGCAAGGTAAAGGGTGGAGGTGCTGCTTCAGATATGGCCGGTATGATGATGGGTATGAATATGGCTAGGGAAATGATGGATAATGTAAAGGCTAATAAAAAAGACTCGTCTGCCAATAGGCCAAATTTCTGCCCCAATTGCGGACAAAAATCAGGAGAGGCAAACTTCTGCAGTAATTGTGGCCATAAATTAAACTAAATTAACATTAGCTATAAATGATAGGCAGGTTCTTATTGAAATTTAAAACAAAAAAATCCTCCCAGTTAAGTAGCCAGTATTTGGGCTTAAATTTAACAGAGAGGATTTTTGTATTTTATTATTTTTCTTCCCCTTATAAAATATAATTTATTTGTTAGCAGTAGTTACTGCAACTATCTTCCAATAATTGCTTAGCTATATTTGCCCCAATAAAGAAGGCTGGGGCAGATGTGTTTCCATCAGAGACAAAAGGTGCAATGGAGTCGTCCGCAACAATTAAATTCTCCACTCCATAGACATGGCCCCTGGCGTCAACAACACCACTATCCGCATTTGGCGCCATCCTTAGACTGCCCTGGACATGGTGGGTTGCATCCAAGTTTTCTCTTATATAGGTCTCAAGTTTGCCATCATCACCAATAGTTTCTAGGCTTGGTGTAAGAAGTTGATATTTACAATCAATCTTTTCTAATTCTGCTGCAATTCTTTTAATATATACCCTAAAAACATTCTTAATAGAATCCATATCGGCAGGGTTACTTAGGAAGCCCTCATTTGCAAGCGGCATTTTTAAGGGGTCATTATCCTGTATAATTATAGAACCCTTTGATTTTGGCTGAGTTAAATAAAAAGCTATGTTTAATGTATTACCCTCGCCCGGCAAACCGATGACTTGAACGCCACGACGATTTTGATTGGCCCCGGGTGATGGGTCTGGTAAAAATGCCCCTCCAGGATATAATGCAAAAGGATCGTCCTTGGGTAGTGGTCTATCCTCAGGATTAGTTGAAAAGACAACCGTATTAATAGCATGGGTTGTAAGGTGCTTGCCAACATTGGGATTATGGTGGATAAGGGGAACCCCGGCATCACATAAGATTTCTGACGGACCGATTCCGGAAAGCATCAACAATTGGGGACTCCTAATACCGGCAGATACGATAACCTTCTTACGGGCATATGCAGAAATACATTTACCCTCTTTAAGGTATGTAACACCTATAGCCCGTCTTTTATTATCAAGAATGATGGAAAGGGCTGTTGACCTGAAGGATACCCTTAACTTCCTGCCGCATACACCTTGGCCTTGTGAATTCATGATATCAGATGATAAAAAGGCAGTATCTGAACTTTCCCTGGTGCCATCAGGTATTTGATAAAGTTGCCACCGTGTAAAGGGTCCGATAGGAGTATTTGGATCATTATAATCCAATATCCTGGGTAAACCTGTGGCTTTTTCCATAGCTGTAACTAGTTTTTCAATCATATCAGTTGGTTTGACAGGAGTTTGCCTTATATCTAACCTTCCGCTATATCCCCGTGCCTGCGGGTTATCGGTTTTACCATTATAGTTTTCTAATTCTGTAAACAAGGCAGTTTCACGCTGGGGCGACCAAAGAGGTCCTAAAAGTTCTTCCCATTGCCGCATATTAGCCTGTGAGGGTCTAACATATTGCTCGTTATTTACTGATGAAGTACCAC
>CAZUTD010000043.1:0-2024 GCA_964623185.1 uncultured Clostridiaceae bacterium | reverse complement strand
CAAGGTCCTGCCACCTGTCCAGGGGAAGGAACGGGTATCTACAAAAGCCTGGGGAACACCTTTACCGGGCCAATAATATTGGGCTGAAAAATTGTCCCTTAATATAAAAGGTGGGGCAAATAGGGAATTTCTGATTGGAATTTCGTTACTATTATTATCACCTGCTTCTAGGGCAAGCAAGGATGTTTTCTTATCATCTGTAAGTTTTTTAGCAATGACAGCACCTGCCGGGCCTGTGCCCACTACTATATAGTCGAAAGTTAGTTCTTCATTCCTCCATTCTAGCATTTTAATCCTCCTTTAAATTTAACAATCTATATATTTTATGATATAAATTAATAAAATGTTACAATAAAATCTTATTTTTAGCCCAAGTAGAAGGATTACGGGGTCCTATATTAGAATAGGATTTGATAAGGAAATTTATAAGGAATTTTTGAAAATATGTAACTTCAATAATTAAGAAATTGAAGACTAGGGGGTTTGAAATAATGGGGGCGGAAAATAAAGCCGATAAAAGGCAGGTAATAAAATTTGCGGGGCTTTTATAGCATGGGTTATAGGGTCGGGTTTTGCAACAGGACAAGAAATACTACAGTTTTTTTCAAGCTATGGTTATTTAAGCTATGCTGTAGTTTTTTTAAATTTAATGGGTTTTATATTTATAGGTCAGAATTTGCTTATAGTAGGTTACCAGCATAAGGAGGATGAATCCTTTGATTTTTTTACCTATTACTGTGGTGAAAAACTTGGCAAGTTTTATTCTATATTAATCCCCATAACTATAACCCTAATTATGTCGGTTTTAATATCTGGTGTAGGTGCAACCTTTTTTGAATATTATGGTGTCAATAAATATATAGGTTCAGCCCTTGTTATGGCCATAGTTTTATTTACATATTTACTTGGGTTTGAAAAGCTGGTAAAAGTCATATCCACTGTGGGGCCCGCCATCATAATTTTCTCTATACTAGTGGGTATAATTACAATAATCAATGATTACAAATTTTTGTCCCAAGTCCCCAAGTATAGGGTGATTTTAAGTGAGACTAGGGCCGCACCGCATTGGATTATCAGCTCTCTACTATACCTATCCTTGAATTTCTTAAGTGGCAGT
This sequence comes from uncultured Clostridiaceae bacterium, assembly GCA_964623185.1. GTDB lineage: Bacteria > Bacillota > Clostridia > Peptostreptococcales > Natronincolaceae > CAYMGQ01. Next base: position 907 of record CAZUTD010000043.1, on the reverse strand, counting down.
AGCTATTTTGTAAATCTTGGGAAATTGGCTCAGGGTAAAAAAGATGCAAAATACGGGGCAATTCTTGGAGCGATTTTGGTGGTGGTAACTATAGGAATTACCAATACAGCCCTTTTATTAAATGCTAAGGACATTGTACATATGGAGGTGCCTGTTTCTTACTTAGCAAAAAAAATATCCTATCTATTAGGAAATATCTTCTCCATAGTTTTAGTACTTGGAATGTTTTCCTCCGCTTCAGCTATGATGTGGTCAATATGCCATCGTTTTAAGAGGGGCGGACAGAAGGGAAACCAACTATTTGCAATTTCAATTGCTATCTTTGTATTTGTCTTAAGCCTATTTTCCTTTAGCCAACTGATGGGAATTTTTTATCCATTAGTAGGCTATATAGGGTTAATATTTATTATTAGCATAATCTATAAGCAAATTCAGATGTTGACCAACTCATAGAAATAAATTTTTGCTAAGAAAATATTAAAAGGCAAGAATTTTCCCGTTTCATATTAGGAGAATTCTTGCCTTGATTTTGTTAAAGCTATTTTAAATATTGGATTAAAATTTTACGCCTTAGCTTTTTAATAATTCCTCAACCTTGTCAAACTCATCTATAATTTCTTGCTCTGCTCCACCTGTTAGCTTGCTAATTACATAAATAGCTAGGCATGCAAACAACCAACCTGGTATTATTTCATATATCTCAAAAATACCACCACTTAGTTTGCCCCATATGATAACAGTTAGGCCACCTACTAACATACCAGCGATAGCACCATTCCTGTTCATATTCTTCCAATATAGGGATAATACCACTATTGGTCCAAATGTTGCCCCCAAGCCTGCCCAGGCGTATGATACCAAATCCAACACCTTACTATCTGGGTTTAATGCCATTGCAAAAGCTATT
>CAZUTD010000042.1:3176-10411 GCA_964623185.1 uncultured Clostridiaceae bacterium | reverse complement strand
GACGAAAATCTTGAAGGTATTCTTAGAAATGTAAAAATTGGAGATACTGGTCATCTTTATATTATGGATTCCAATGCTGATTTGTTATATCATCCAAATATACAGGAAGAAAATCTTTCTGAATACGAATATGTAAAGGAAATTCTAGAGAAGAAAGATGGGTCAATGGAATTTAACTTGGAACACAATAAAATGATTGCCAAGTTTCAATACTTTGAACCATGGGATTGGTATCTTGTTGCATTAACTAATATTCAGGATGTTAAGTCAAACGGACAAGGCGTGGTTAACTTCTTGTTTACAATGGGGTTGGTTGTATTTATTATAGCAACTGCCCTAATCGTAGACCAAAAAGTTACAACTAGAGAGCGGGTAACTGAACAAGATAGCAACATGATAGAGGCAGAAGGCGAATAGGCAGACAAATAAAGAAAACAAATTTCTGTGTTAAGGATGTAAACGAGGAGGGTTACGATGGACGACTACAAAGAAATTTCACTACAAAATGATAACAAGGTTAACCACAATATCCAAAAAAACAATAAAGGTATGGACGTTTATTATATTAACAGCATATTTATTCTGTTTTCTGTTATGTTTATAGTAGGCACATATTTATTGGTGACAACAGAGACCGGAAGAAATATTTTAGAGGCAGTTGTCAACTTCAACTTTACGCCTGCCACAATGCTTATCTTGATTTTTGCAGCTGCACCTCTAAGTGCAGTAATAGGCTTAAAATCGGAAACTTATAGGGATATGTTTTCCCTGAACCTTATTTTTGTAATTTTTATAATGGTTTTGACAATGTTTCCACATGTTCTGGACAGTCCGATTAATGTAATGTTACCAAGTATTTTGGCTTTTGGAATAAACTTTAGGGTCGACCAACTGACAATCCTGATGCTAATAGCTGCATCCTTGCTATGGTTACTGGCTATGATTTATAGCCACAATTATATGATTTTAAAGGAAGAAAACCGTAGCCGATTTTATTTCTGGTTTCTTATTACCTTTGGTGGGGTAACTGGTGCTTTAATGGCTAATGATATTCTCACAATGTTTCTGTTCTTTGAAATAATGTATCTTAGCTGTTATTTTTTAGTTGCACATAATCAGTCCAAAGAGGCCTTAAGGGCTGGAAATAGGTATATTTACATGGGTATAGTAGGCGGTTTAAGCATGCTATTAGGGATTAGTTTACTTTATGTATATACCAATACTTTTGTTTTAGTAGACATTATGGCACCTCTACAGGAACAATGGGCCAGTAATGGACCGGTTATAGGGCTTGCTATTACTGTTATACTCATAGGATTTTCTATTAAAGCAGCTATATTCCCCATGCATTTTTGGTTGCCGGAAGCCCACTCATGTGCTCCAACACCTGCTAGTGCGATATTGTCTGGTATGGTGATTAAGGTATATGTTTTCTCCATAATCAAGTTCCTTTTTAAGGTAATTGGGATAGATATTTTAAGAAGCATTTCATTACATGTGATATTGCCACCCTTGGCAGTTGTAGGAATGATTATGGGTTCAATATTTGCCATAGGGCAAAAAGATATCAAGAAAATATTGGCTTATTCCACCGTGGCACAGGTAGGATATATGATATTGGGCATCGGATTAATGAGTGAAAAGGGATTAGCTGCAGCTATGTTCCATGCTATAACTCATGTTTTGATGAAATCGGCCTTATTCTTATGTGCAGGCGCGGTTATTTTACAAACGGGTAAAAGGGATGTTAGGGAATTAGAGGGAATAGGATATCAAATGCCGGTGACTATGGGTGTATTTACAATAGGAGCACTAGCAATGATAGGTATTCCCGGGGTAAATGGTTTTATGAGTAAGTGGTATCTAAGTATAGCAGCCTTAGATCTTGGAAAACCAATTTATGTCTTTATGATTTTAATAAGTAGTTTTTTAAATGCTATGTATTATTTACCTATCGTTATTGCGGCATTCTTAAAGAAAGCACCTGATAGGGAAAACATTTTAGTGCTAGATGCAATACCTGTTAATCTAATGATAGCAATAGTTGTAATGGGACTTGGTTGTATTGTATTTGGAGTCTACCCACAATGGGTTATGAAATTTATAGAACAAGGTCTTACATCTTTTATTTAGTATTAACAGGGGTCAATTTGGTTATGGAGGAGATTGAATATGAAAAATACTGAAAGCGTTGGGGTTCTACACGATTTCGACAAATCCATTAAGCCCTCAACTTCATTATTTATTAACAATTTAATTGTTTTTATGCTGACAGTAGCTGCCTTTGTATTCTTTGTATGTTTAACCGGTGGAGGAATGGCCCCCCACCTTTACGAAGCAATTAGGCGGTTTGTAATCAGCAAAACTTATTATCCTATATTAATTGTATTTTTACCAATCGTAGGAGGATTTATAGCGATTGCATTTGGTAAAAACTATGAAAACTTAAGAGATGCTTTGACAGTAAATGTTACCTTTGTTACCTTGTTAATGGTATTGTCAATGTATCCGGTAATTGCAAGTGATAAGATTGTTTTAAACCTACCCAGGATGTTGGGCTATGGATTATTGTTTAAAATTGATATGCTAAGCTTTATCATGGCCATTTTAACATCTATTCTCTGGTTAATGGCGATGATTTACGCACCACATTATATGGCATTTGAAAATCATAGGAATAGATTTTACATATGTGCCGCTGTCACATATGGGGCGATACTGGGGACAGTTATGGCTGGAGATGTATTTACAATGTTCCTATTCTTTGAAGCTATGACATTTAGTTCATATATTTTGGTTGTGCATTGTGAAACTGAGGATGCAATAATTGCTGGGGGCAGCTATATCTACATGGCTATATTTGGTGGATTATGTATTCTTCTTGGAATGATTTTACTTTATATTAACATAAACTCATTAGAATTTAATCCCTTGATTTCACAAGTATTGTCCTTAGGGAATACAAGGTATTCGGTTATGGCATTATTTATGGTTGGATTTGGTGTAAAGGCTGGAATGATACCCTTGCACATCTGGTTACCCAAAGCTCACCCGGTTGCCCCAACCCCAGCTAGTGCACTTTTATCAGGAATAATGATTAAAGTTGGGGGCTACGGAATGTTAAGAGCTTCAACTAGCTTTTTCTTTCCAACGGCACAAGAGATTCAAGGAATTCAAGACATTCTTTGGGCATCATCTAAAAACTTGGGTGCAGTAATTATATGGATGGGTATTGCCACAATGGGAATTGGTGTATTCATGGCCCTGCAACAGGGTAATATGAAAAAAATGCTTGCCTACCACAGTGTGAGCCAGATGGGATATGTTATCCTGGGCATTGGTGTTGCGTCATACTTGGGTTATCATGGACCCATGGGCTTTACCGGTGGCGTTTTTCATATGATTAACCATGCCCTATTTAAATCCTTGCTATTTATGGTTGCTGGAGCGGTATATCTGCAAACACACCATTTGGATATGTATAAAATGGGAGGATTTTGGAAGAAGATGCCCTTTACGGCGCTAGTTGCATTGATTGCGGCTTTGGGGATTACTGGGACACCTTTGTTTAACGGATTTGCAAGTAAAACTCTTTTACATCATGCAATAGTGGAAGCTTATGAGTATGGCCATCCTTCTTTTAAATACGCAGAGTACTTGTTTATTGTTATTAGTGCCTGTACAGTTACTTCATTTATTAAATTAATTAGTTTTACATTTTTAGGAGAATGCCCGGAGGACCACAAGGATATTAAAAACGGTTATAGGATGATGGATATGGCTATGTTGGGCTTGGCTATGCTTATCGTAGCTATAGGCTTAAAACCAAATTACATTATGAATTATTTTCTGATTCCTGCAGCAAGGGGTGTCACCTATGATCCGCAGTTTATTACTGGACACCTAAACAATATAAACTTCTTTACCTATAGCGACCTTATGGGTATGGTACCAGTATATATTTTAGGTGCAATAATATTCTTTGCCGGTATTAAATTTGACTTATTCCACTTGAATTTCCCACACTGGATGAGATTTGATTATATTATATTTTATCCAATATTTAAACTGACAACCTTTATTTGTAACAGGTTAAATAAGGGGCAGGAGGTTGTTATAGAAAAAGGAGATGGCTTGGTGGATGAGATGAATGTAGCCATAAACGCCCTAACTGAAAGATATGAAACACAGCTAGAAAAGAGTGAAGGTTTAATTGCTAAATGTGTCTACACATTAAACCTAATTACAAATCGTTATGAAAATACAATTATACAAAGTGACTTTATAATATATACAATTATATTGACAGGTATCCTTGGAATGTTATTAGTATTTAAATAAATATGGGATGCAGAACATTATATTGTAAAATTATATTAAACAGTATTTAAAGATGACATAAATGCAAGAAAGTTTTAAAAAGCTTTCTTGCATTTTCTATAAACACAAGTGATATTAAATAAATAATAAAACCTTTAAACCTATCATACACGCCATAATACTAAATTGCATCTGACACCTGGTTGGTTACAGTATCTTGTTTTTATCATTAACCTCAAAATTAATAAAATAAAAAAGGGTGGAGGGAATAAGAATGAAAAAAATTGGGACAAAGCTTGTTTTATTCATATCAATAATTCTATTGGTATTTGGGTGCATTACAGGTATTGTTGTTATCAGGGATGTAAAAAAATCAATATCTTTTGTGGTAACGGAGAAAATTGTTTCGGATTTAAATTCATCTTTAGAAATTGTAAATGCTAGATATCCGGGTGAATGGCAGGAGATTAATGGTAACCTATATAAGGGTGAGACCCTAATGAATGATAATGATGCATTGGTAGACCATATAGGTGATCTCACAGGATATACCGTTACAATGTTTCTAGGGGATACAAGGGTGGCAACTAATGTTATCATGGATGGCCAAAGAGCTGTAGGAACAAAGGCAGCTGAAAATGTAATAAATGAAGTTTTAAACAAGGAGCAAGAATATATAGGAGAGGCTGATGTTGTTGGCCAAGCTTACCAGACTATATATAGGCCTATTTATGATAAGGATGGGAAGGCAATTGGAATGTTTTACATTGGGGCCCCCAAGGCATTTGAAAATGGTGTTGTCCAAGGTTTTATAAATAAGTTTCTGATGGTATTATTAATAGGTCTATGTTTAGGGATTTTAGCAGCCATTGTCATAGGTAATGCCATAGCAAGGCCCATTAAGGATATTACACTTGTAGCTGATAAGGTTGCTAATTTGGACATATGTGCCAATATACCCAAGGAATTTGCGGAACAAGCAGATGAGGTTGGGCAATTAGCAAGGTCTTTCCAGGCACTTTGTACAGGCCTAAGAAATATTGTAATGGAAATACAAAACACTTCACAGAGAGTAGCCTCATCTTCTGAAGAATTAACGGCCATTTCAGAAGAAACAGCCGCGACAGCCCAGGAAGTTGCAGCATCGGCTGAGGATGTAGTATCCCATATCAAGGACCAGGTAGTTGAGATACAAAAATCAACTATGGCTATAGGTGAAATCAACGAAAATGTCGGGGATGTATCTAATAATATAAGGGCAATTGAAAATCTAAGCAGCGATGTGTTAGAAAAATCAGATATGGGCAAGGAAAACATACATAGGGTAAGCATTCAAATGAAAAGCATAACAGAAGGGACGGAAGAAGTTAAACAATCCCTGTCTGATATTAACAATAGTTCCAATAAGATGAATAACATAATACAGGTTATCGACAATATAGCAGAACAGACTAATTTGTTGGCATTAAATGCGTCCATTGAGGCTGCAAGGGCTGGGGAACATGGCAAGGGCTTTGCAGTGGTTGCTGAAGAAGTTAGAAAATTGGCAGAGGACTCCCAAGAAGCTGTTAAGGAAATTAGTGGTTTGATTGTTGAAAACCATAAAAATATCCAGGACGCTAATGAGCTTATGGAAAAGAGCTCGGTTAATGTCAAAGAGGGTGCGGCAGTTGTAGATATAGCAGAGGTAACCTTCCTTGACATATCACAATTAATAATTAAGATTAATAATGAAATACAAAGAATTTCTGGTGCTATTGCCCAGGTTGTATCCAATAGCGGTGAGGCAGTAAAATCTGCTAATATTGTTGAAGAAATTTCTATGAATATCTCGGAGGAGATTAACCATGTTTCCTCGTCAACAGAAGAACAAACAACAGCAGTCGAAGATGTAGCTTCAGCAAGTCAGGAATTAGCGCTATTAGGGGAAGATTTAGAAAGCATTATTAAGAGATTCATATTTTAAAAATGGACAGGTTAGACATATAACCTTAGTCGACACTACCCCTAAGAACATTTTCCATCAACATAATATTTTTAATAACTATTGCTGCCTTAACTTGAATTAAGTGAAAATCACCAGCTTCGAGTTGTTTTTCCAAATCATCAATGGAAAAATTCAATTTATCAACAATATTTTTATTCTCTTGTTCAATTAATTTTTGTGAGGGGTTAGATTTTAATTCAGATACCATATTGAGGTGGTTTATGGCCTGTTTATAATTTTGTTCACTAGCATCAAGAACAGCTTGTCGGGTATGATATTTCATTCTAAATACTGACTTGGGCACTTTTGAGTCAAATGAATCAACAAAAGTGCTTAAGTCCATTGTCAGGGAGTTAAGCGAAAAAAGGCTATCCCTGACATTTTTTTCCCCTATGGAGTCCGATATAAGGTCAAGTTTTTTTTCGAATTCTTCCCTTGCATCTTTAGATGCTGTTAAATTATGTAACTTTGCTTCTAGGACATTCCACATCTTATATAGGTCATAGCTTCTTTTATCAGATTCAAACCATATCTCATCGACATTATCAGGAATTTTTGTCGTCATGGTTTTAGAACCCTCAACTTTTTCTTCTTTCAACAGGCTAAGAATTAATTGCTTTTCTTCAATATATTTTTCAATTTTTACAGAAGGCTTGTCCTCTTCATCATCCTGGGGCTCCATATTAATTTTAGTTTTGGATTCATCCCCAGTTTTCAATTGAAGATTAGTTTCAGATGGAGGCTTGTTGGATGTGTTTGCTTTTTCATCGGAAATAAATTTTCCAACCCCCTCAATACAATCAATATCATACATCATCTTTAATATATGGGCTTCCATCTCTAAAAAGATTTCTGGAAGTACAGGATGCTTATTTTTATCATCATTAGGCTGGGGTTTTTTTGGATTTTTGCCACAGGATATTATTGC
>CAZUTD010000042.1:0-3166 GCA_964623185.1 uncultured Clostridiaceae bacterium | reverse complement strand
ATCTCCCTCGCCATTTTCTCCATTGAATTTATAGTGTCTTTTATTTTTTGTTCTTCTCCCCTTCCAACTTCTGGAAGAATTATAGGAGGATGAGGAGTTACATATCCTTTAACGATCATAAAATCACCTCTTATATATCTTCACCATAATTTTTTAAAAAATTACATTTTTTTAATATATCAAAATTAATATAGGAATAAATAGTATGGAAGAACTAGAAGGAATACATAAACATGTAACGAATAAATTATTTATAGGGGCAAAAATATCTATGGACCTAATTGTACTTTACTAAAGCGACTAGGAGGGGGAGCGAAAATTATACTTAGGCCTCCTTTTAGTAGAGACTTCTATTATCCGTTGAAATACTCGGTTGGCGGACAAGCTTCTGTTAAAAAAAATAGAGTTTAGGGAAAGAGGTTGAGGATAATTTTTAAAAAAAGCAGAGATTTACACATAGATGAAAACATAATAAAGAAAAATAGAATCCCAATTTTAATCCAAGATAAGGAATGGCGGGAAATAGTGGGGGTAAATTATAACAAAACAATCCAATCCCTCAGCAAGGAACTGGAGACTTTATTAAGGGAAAGGAAAGACTTAACAAATGAATTGGGTAAAAATAGGGCAATTAAAACCAAGCTAATGAATAAAATCTTGCATTTATCTGATCTTATAAATACCAAAGGCCAGGAAAATGTTGTACCCGAGCTAGAAAGGTCACAGGCAGAAATTATCAAACTCAATGATTCTACGGATGAAATTACTGAAAAATTAGAGGCTTATCCATGGAAAATTGAGGAAGTAAATTTAGCAATATTAAAGGAAACTATTAATATTATTTATAATGATATTAAATCCGATTATAGCAAATTGCAGGGCGTTGACGAAGAAATTTCTGTATTAAGGGAAAAGTTAGGCCCTTTAAGAGATGAAAAAGAAGCCTTAGAAAGAAAAGTTGGTGCCTTATATTCATTTTTGCATACCTTTATTGGCCATAAGGAGATGGAAAAATTAGACCTGCATTTTTTTAATGAATAGGGGTTTTAAGAATGATAATTGGAGTAGGAATTGATATAATTGAAATAGAACGGATTAAAAAGGCTATTACGAAAAATCCCAAAATTATTAGTAGGATTTTTAACCAGGAAGAAATTGGGCTGTTTGAGGAAGAAAATTTTCGGCCAAATATGATAGCTGGATTTTTTGCGGCCAAGGAAGCAACTGTAAAGGCTTTAGGAACAGGAATACGCGGTTTGCAGTGGAAAGATATTGAAATAAAAAAGACCAGAGAAGGAAAACCTTTAATAGAATTGCATAATAATGCTAAGAATATTGCATATAGTAAAAACATAACAAATATACATATATCAATATCTCATAGCAAGGAATATGCAGTGGCCCAAGCTATAGCTGAAACCACCTAGCTATCTTGGCAATTGGAATGCTTTTGATACCTGGGCTAAAGACAAGAAAAAGGGGATGATAAAAAATTGAAGATTTGGCAGATTGTAATTTTTGCAGGGCTAATTTTAGCATTAATAGCTTGCTCACAATCTACCGATGAAGAAATATATTATGAAATACAGGAAATGTTAAATACAATCAATAGTTACCAATGTATAGCCAAAATTAAAATTATTTGTCAGGAGGGAGAAACGGAATATATTTTCCAACAAAGTTATAAAGCACCTAACAAATATCGGTTAGAAGTATTATCGCCCCAAGCATTAGAGGGAAATTTGACATTATATAATGGAAAAACTGCTTGGTTTAAAAATCCTTCTATCAATCAGATTTGGAAAATTGACAATTTTCATCAGTCGCAGGAGCAGCTTATGTTTCTGGGTTATTTTTTAAAAAATTATATCAGTTCCAAAGAATCTAATTTTGAAACAGAATCTTTAGGCTCAGAGAATTATATTATCTTTGAAACAAGCATCCCCGGGGGCAATCATTATTTTGACAAGCAAAAATTATGGGTAAATAAAAAAAATAGGTTACCAGAGAAACTGTATATATACGATGAAAGTGGCAGGGTGGGTTTTAAGGTGTATTATGAAAACTTTATTTACAATTTGGATATGGAAGAGGAATTCTTTTATTTGTTAGATAAGGAATTATAATGTTTTGTAAATTTTTATTGAATGATTTGCGGATGTTTAAAAACTTGATTTAGAGAGAGTATTGACTCCCACTGAATTATGATCCAAATTATTTCATCTAATTAACTTAAGCTCCTATACACGATATAGGGCAAAGGCTTACCAGTACAACATAAGAGAATGGGAGGAACTCTAAAATGGCAGCAATGCAGAAAATAGGACCAGTATGGGCAGAAATTAATTTAGACAAACTAGAACATAATATTCACGAAGTTACAAGGGTGGTTAAAAAAGAGACCCTGATATGTGCTGTTGTTAAAGCGGACGGGTATGGACATGGGGCCCCAGAAATTGCGAAAACCTTGCTAAAGAATGGTGCAGATAGGCTAGCAGTAGCCACAGTACCGGAAGCCCTAAGACTGAGAAGATTCGGTATTAAGGTTCCGATAATTGTTTTGGGATATACTGATGAAAGTTGGGGGGAAGATATATTAGATAAGAATATTATTCAAACGGTGCTTTCATATCAGCAGGCCCAATACTTTTCTCAATTAGCCAGGGACCAGGGAAAAAAAATGACTATTCATATTAAAATCGACACGGGTATGTCTAGACTAGGCCTACAGGTTAATGATGATACTATTGAAAAAATAAAAAAAATGTTTATTCTGCCCAATATAATTATTGAGGGCATTTATACACATTTTGCTGTAGCGGATGAAAGCGACAAAACTTTTACCTATGAACAATTTAATAAGTTTATGTCTCTAGTAAATGCTCTAGAAAGGGATGGCTATCACATACCTATTAAACATGTATCTAATAGTGCTGCCATCATTGACTTACCTGAAATGAATTTAGATATGGTAAGGGCAGGTATAATCCTGTATGGTTTATACCCCTCATTGGAGGTTAATAAGGAAGCAATGAATCTAAAACAGGTAATGGAATTAAAAACTAGGGTTTCTCATATTAAAACATTACCACCTGGCAGGGGTATAAGCTATGGGCTAAAATATAAAACTGATGGTGAAAGGCAAATTATAACCTTGCCAGTGGGG
>CAZUTD010000041.1:0-10463 GCA_964623185.1 uncultured Clostridiaceae bacterium | reverse complement strand
ATTGAACCCATATTTTTAACTTGTTGTAGTTGATCCAAAAAATCCTCAAAAGTAAATTGTTGTGTTTTAATCTTTTTATGCAAGTCCCTAGCCTTCTCCTCATCAAAAGAAGCTTGGGCTTTTTCTATAAGACTTAAAACATCCCCCATACCCAAAATTCTAGAGGCCATCCTATCTGGATGAAAGGGTTCCAAATCATCTATTTTTTCCCCCAAACCAACAAATTTTATTGGTTTATCAGTAACTGCCCTAACAGATAATGCTGCACCACCTCGGCTATCACCATCCAATTTGGTTAGTATGACACCATCAATTCCCAATTTATCATTAAAATCCTCGGCCACATTTACAGCGTCTTGACCAGTCATAGAGTCTATAACTAACAATATCTCATCTGGCTTTGCCAAGGTTTTAATATCCTCTAATTCTCCCATAAGCTCTTCATTAATATGAAGTCTTCCTGCGGTGTCAATAATTATAACATCATTCCCATGGTTTGTACCATGCTCTATCGCTGCCTTAACAATATCAACTGGATCCAATTTATCACCCATAGTGAATACAGGTGCATCAACTTGGCCCCCAACCACCTGCAATTGTTTTATAGCAGCCGGTCTATAAATATCCCCCGCAACTAGGAGCGGTCTTTTGCCTTGTTTTTTTAGCAAACCTGCCAATTTCCCGCAAGTTGTAGTTTTACCCGCACCCTGTAAACCTACCAACATAATTATGGTGGGGGGTTTGGATGCAAAAACTAATTTGGATTGGGTTCGACCCATTAGTTCAGTCAATTCTTCATTTACAATTTTTACGACCTGTTGGCCAGGTGTTAAACTTTCCAACACTTCCACACCAACAGCCCTATCCTTTACCTTTTTTACAAAATCCTTTACCACCCTAAAGTTAACATCAGCCTCTAGCAATGCTAATCTAACTTCTCGTATTGCAGTCGTTACATCCTGCTCCGTAAGTTTTCCTTTGCCTTTTAATTTTTTTAGGGTGTTTTGGAGTTTTTCAGCCAAGCCTTCAAATGCCACATTTTTCACCTACCTAGATGATTCTATATTTGATAACTCATTAATTAACAGTTTTATATCATTAATTTCCTGTTCAAAATTCTTTTCTGATGAAATTGTCTTAATTTCTGTTTCTAATAGTTTTAGTTTTGCTTTCAATTGATCAATATAATGCAATTTTAAATTGAAGTTGTGAATTAGTCTAAGTTTTTCTTCATAATCAAAAAGTATTTTTTCGGTTCTTTTAATGGAATCATATACTGCCTGCCTTGTTATTTCCAGTCCCTCGGCAATTTCACCAAGTGATAAATCCTGGTTATGGTATAAATCAATAATATCTTTTTGTCTTTCCGTAAGTAGCTGGTTATAAAAATCATATAATATTGATATTTTAACTTTCTTTTCTATCATTAATAGCACTTCCTAATTTTGTGGTGTAAAGGTTAATTGCTTTACACTAGGATTCTATACTATATTATTTCCACTGTCAAGTATTTTAAAATACAATTTTAATCTAAAATAAAACTCTTTTATCGTCCAATCTTTTGGTATACCTAATGCTATCAAAGTGTTCTAATATTGCAGTAGCATATTTTCGACTAGTATTTAGTAAATCCCTAAATTCTGCCAGGGATATAGATTCATTTTCATTAACATATTCCTTTAAAATTTCCTTTGATCTATCATACGCTTTTTTATGAAGGACTATTTCATTAGTAACTCTAATTAATTCCTTGCCAAACATAATTTCTATAACCTGTTGTATGTCTTGCTCTTTATAAGGAATGCTTTTTTTGAAATCTTCCAATTTTGGCGTTGCATAAGGTTGCCCCAAAAATTCCTTTTCAATCAAGGATTTTATCTCCAGCTGATTTGTGCTAAAAATAATTTCAAAATCGTAAAGAGAAATATATTTTCCTAAATTTTTAATGATTTTATCTTCTTCTAACAATTCCAATAATTCATCCCCCGGCTTGCCAGCCGTTTGAGATAATAGCTTATTCTTAAACTCCTCTTTCGGCATACCTAAACGCAAGGAATTTAATTGGTGATAACTCTCTAATATTTTTTTAGTATTTGCTTTTAAATAGCTATAATAATTTGTATGAATTATAGTATTATCTTTTACAAACAATATACGATTTTGCTTACCTAGATTATTAACCATGCTCTTTATATCATTGATTTGTTGGGCAGTAAGTCTTGCCAAAAATTCAATATCAGGAAAACTGTTACTATGCCTCTCAATATGTTTTTCAAGAACTTCCTCTGGAGACCCCTTTTCCTTAATTATTAATTCTTTAATAATTTTTTTATCGAACCTCTTATGTTTCTTTGGGTTCCCATCAATTACAATTGCCCCACCAACAGTTTCTAATGGCGAGTAGAACCTTACTACTATGTGGTCCCCTTTTTTTACTGCTATAGTTTCTTCCAGCCTTAATTGAACAAAAGTCTCTTCATTTGGTAAGAGCTCCTCCCTGTCCAATAATACTGCCCTAGCAAAAATCTCCGTAGAACCATGATATAATCGGACCCTATCCCTATTTGCCAACACCCTAGAACCATCTTTTAGGGCTCTTAATTTAACATCTACCATCATTGTTGGTTCGATTGAATTTAACTGTGCTAATACATACCCCCTCTCGATATCTTCGGTTTTAATATTAGCCAAGTTAATTGCTACCCGTTGTCCAGCATATGCAGTTTTTACCGATTCACCATGAACCTGAAGGTTTCTTACCCGAACTTTTAATTTTTGAGGTAAAATCTCTAATATATCTTCTACATGTATTTGTCCTTCCAGCAATGTCCCTGTTACCACAGTTCCAAATCCTGTAATTGAAAAAACTCTGTCAATTGGCATTCTCGTTGGTGCAGTTATATCCCTGCTTTGAGTTTCCTCAGTGAGCAAATCTATCCTTTTAATTAATTCCGGTATTCCCATACCACTGGCAGAATCAACAACTAGGACTTCCGCTTCTTGTAAAAATGTCCCCTGTACTTTTTCCTTTATATCCTCTATAACTAATTCAATCCATTCATTTTCCACCAAGTTGGCTTTTGTTATAACAATAACTCCTTTTTTTATAGTCAATAAAGACAGTATATCTAAATGTTCCTTGGTTTGTGGCATAACACCCTCATCGGCAGCGATAACCAACATAACAATATCTATGCCACCAACACCGGCTAACATATGTCGAATAAATTTTTCATGTCCAGGCACATCTATAATTCCCGCTCTTCTCCCACTCGGCAAATCGAAATAGGTAAATCCTAATTCAATAGATATTCCCCTCTGCTTCTCCTCCCGCAATCTATCAGTTTCCTTGCCTGTTAGCGCCTTTATTAAGGTTGTTTTCCCATGATCTATATGTCCTGCTGTTCCAATAATAATATTTTTCAATTTATAACTCCCCTTTATTTTTCAACCATCTGTTCTAAAGCCTTTTTAATAATAGTATAATCCCTTTCCATAAGGGTTCTAACATCTATGATTAGGTGGTCTTCCTGGATTCTTGTTATTATTGGTGGGCTATTAAGCCGTAGTTTTTTTTCAAGCCGTGATGTAGGTATATTATCATGGGTTATTGATATCACACTGGTAGGCAATTTCTCAAGAGGCAATGACCCACCACCTACCTGGGAATAATCCTCTTTTATTTCAATATTAAAACCAAGCATATTGTCTGTCAGAATTTTATATAGGTGCCCAGCTCTCGCATCTATTGATTCCTTGGATTCCGTCAACATCCTTAAAGTCGGTATTTTTCTAACCATTGTTTCCTCATCCAGATAAAGCTTCAATGTTGCTTCCAAGGCTGCTATTGTCAGTTTGTCTATCCTAAATGCCCTAGTTAGTGGATTTTTTTTCATTTTGTCGATCCATTTTTTTCTGCCAATAATTATTCCTGCCTGGGGTCCACCCAAAAGCTTATCCCCACTAAAACTTACAATATCAACACCCAAATCAATGCTTTTTTGCACAGTTGGTTCATAACACATTCCATACTTTGTTAAATCAATTAAAACGCCACTTCCTAAATCTTCAATGACAGGAATATCATATTCTTTGCCCAGATTTACTAGGCTAGTCAAATCCACCTCTTCTGAAAAGCCCACTATCTTATAATTGCTAGTATGCACCTTTAACAAGGCTGCAGTATCCTCCCCGATAGCATTTTCATAATCTCCCAAATGTGTTTTGTTTGTGGTGCCTATTTCAACCAGTTTTGCACCACTTTGATTCATCACATCCGGCACCCTGAAGGAGCCACCTATTTCCACCAGTTGTCCCCTTGAAACTACTACCTCTTTATCTTGACATATAGAGTTTAATACTAACAAAACTGCCGCTGCATTATTATTTACTACTAATGCATCTTCTGCCCCAGTTAAAAACTTAATGATATCTATTACATGGCTATACCGGCTGCCCCTTTTACCAGATTGAAGGTTAAACTCCAGATTGGAATAATTTGATGCCACAGCCCATACTTGTTCTTTTATATCCTCACTTAATAGAGACCTCCCCAAATTGGTATGCAAAACTACACCAGTTCCATTTATGACTGTCTGTAGGTTCATTTGTATAAATTCCTTGCTTTTTATAACTATTTCCTCAATCAAAGCATTAATATTCACTTGAAAATCTTTTAATTTATCATTACTCATTTTTAAAATGTCATTTCTATACTTTTGCAAAGATAACCTAATACTATGTAATACAACCGGCCTAGGTACGCTCTTAATCAATTGAATAATTTCCCCATCCTTTAATAAATCATCAACCGAGGGTAATTTGCATAGAATTTCGTTTTTATCCATTAGTGTTCTCTCCTTAAGGAATAAATCATTTTTTATAAATTATAACACATTTGCAATAGGAGTATACTGTGATTTTGCTATCATTCCGTATGTAACAAAGAGTATATCAATGATTCACAAGGTTTAGGTTATTGTTCTGCTTAAAAAAAGTACAGAAATGATTGTATTCCTATACTTTTTAAATCTATTTGAGATAAATGGCATATTGTCCCTTTACCTTTACCCTCCCTATTACAGCATGATCATTTTTGTTTATAATCTTTAATCTTTCTACGGCCTGTTCTATATCATTGGGGGATATTGCCAACAATAGGCCCCCTGAAGTTTGGGGATCAAATAGTATATCCTCCATAACTCCCTCCACTGCAGGTTCAATAAATACCTCATCTTTGATATGATTCCTGTTTGAGTACATCCCTGCTGGGATAATACCCATCTGGGCTAACTCCTTAACTCCCTCAATTACGGGAATCTTATCGCCCCATATCTCCAAAGTCATCTTGCTCGCCACAGCCATTTCACAAGCATGCCCCAGCAATCCGAACCCAGTAATATCAGTACAGGCTGATATGTCCAAATCCTTTAATGCTTCAAAAGCATACTTATTCAATGTTAGCATGGTATGTATTGCATCATTATATTGTTTTTCATTGTGCAAATCAGCCTTAATTGCAGTATTCAATATTCCTGTCCCAATGGGTTTTGTCAAAAGCAAATAATCACCCGGCCTTGCACTACTATTTGACCATACCTTATCAGGGTGAACAATCCCGGTAACAGAAAGACCAAATTTAGGTTCATCATCCTCGACAGAATGGCCGCCTACAAGGAGGGCACCTGCTTCCACCACCTTATCAGCTCCACCCCTTAAAATATCCTTTAGAACATCTGCTGGTAAACAGCTTGGAAAACAAACAATGTTCATAGCCATAAGGGGGGTTCCTCCCATTGCATAAACATCACTTAGGGAATTAGTTGCCGCTATTTGCCCATATATATACGGATCATCTACAACAGGTGTAAAAAAATCTAATGTTTGTATAAGAGCTGTTTCTTTGTCCAATTTATAAACTGCGGCATCATCCGAAGTATCAAGACTAATCAGTAGATTTTCATTTTTCATTTTAGGTAAATGGCACAGCACCTGTGCCAGGACATCGGGCCCAATTTTGGCCGCTCATCCAGCACTTTTGGTTAATTGTGTAAGTCTTTTATCTTGCATATAATTGTCTCCTTTAATTTATAATAGTTATTTGTAAATCAAGCTAACAATCTACATTGTAATCTTATTCTTAATGTCAGCATATTTTTTTTCCCCTATACCACTAACATTTTGTATATCCTCTATGTTTTTAAACCTTCCTATTTGCTCCCTGTATTCAATTATTCTATTAGCTATGGTTGGACCTATCCCAGGCAAAGTCTCAAAATCCTTAGTATCAGCAGTGTTGATATTGATTAATCCATTGCTCATACCCCCTGAAAGGGAACCACTAACTGGTTGTACCTCCTGAAAATCGTCCTCTTCCGATGGTATATAAATAAATTCTTCATCAGCTATTTTTTTAGCAAGATTGACCCTTTTTCTATCGGCCAAACTATTTAATCCACCTGCGGCTTCAACCGCATCAAAAACTCTTGCTCCCACCAATAAGGTATAGATACCCGGTGTTTTTACCTCTCCTTCTATATGAACAATTATTGTATTATCGATAATTTGTTTTGGTTCAATAAATTCATCACTATCTGTTAGCTCCTCATCACTCAAAACATATATAGTTTTACTTTGTCTTATGTGGTCCTTTAAACCGATTATGGATAATATTACAATAATTAGGCCTATAATAATAGCTTTATGTTTATTATTCAGATCTGGCAGCATTTTGTCAACACCCCTTTCACTTATCAAAATTACTTTACTGGATTACTTCTATGGGTTTTATCAATTTCCCTTTTTTTTTGAATTTTTCCCTTAAAATTAAATCTTTTTTCTGCTATACTATAAAGTATGAATTTGCATAATTTAAAGGCTGGTGAAAAAATGACAAAACGATACAATATCTTGCTTATAATTTTTATAATATTAATTGCTTGTAATGCTAGTTTCGTATATGCATCATATCCATCCCCGGAAATTTCTGCTCCTAATGCCATCCTAATAGATTATACTACAGGTAAGGTTTTATATGAAAAAAATGCCCATAAACCCGCTTACCCTGCTAGTACTACAAAGGTAATGACCGCAATTTTAGTGTTAGAAAATGCCGATCTTAATGAACTTATCACAATTACTGAGGATTTGTATGTTGATGGTGCTAGTATGTATCTTTTAAAAGGCGAGTCTTTTTCTGTCGGGGAATTACTTAAGGTCTTACTAATTAGGTCAGCCAATGATGTAGCCGAGGTGCTTGCAAAGCATGTTTCCGGATCAATAGAAGCTTTTGCCAACTTAATGAACAAAAGAGCCCGCGAGTTAGGAGCCCTAAACACTAATTTTACAAATCCCCATGGGCTTCCAGATGAAAATCATCTTACCACTGCCTATGATTTAGCCTTAATTGCTAAACACGGTATGTCTTTTGATTTATTTAGAGAGATAGTATCCACTAGCAGATTAACTATTGAAGCCACCGAATTCACTCCAGAAAACAGGTATTATAGAAATTCAAATAAATTTTTATGGGCTACCGGAGCTAGTAACCAGATTCATTATGATGGTAAGTATATCAATATAAAATATGACATTGTTGACGGGATTAAAACAGGCTATACATCTGATGCACAGCACTGCTTAATAAGTTCATCTTATGCGGGAGACCATAGACTTATTGCGGTGGTTTTGGGTAGCCAGGGACCTAACCTCTATTCGGACTCCCGAAGATTAATCGATTACGGTTATGATAATTTTCAATTAATCCAATTGGCCGATAAAAGTTCTTTTAAAACAACCGCTATACTAAAAAACGCTGTTGAAGAAAATATTTTTCTTTATATAGATGAATCATTAAATACAACTCTATCGAAAAACTTTGATATAAATGATTTAAATGAGGAAATTATTATTTATGAAGATATTAAAGCCCCTATATCACCAGGTGATGTTCTAGGTATGCTTGTCTATTCAGTTGGAGATCAGGTTGTTGCAACCAGTGATTTAATTTCAAAAGATATGATTGCAAGAAAAACCTTGTTACAGAAGGTTAAGATACCGTCCAATATTTTTTTAAAAATTTTATTGGTATTCTTATTATGGCAGATTCTTGTAATTTACTTGAGGGTAAAAAAGGGAAGAATAAGACGTAAAACCAGCAGCCAATATGCTTCCTCCTATAAGTTTAGTAAGAATTTACTCAAGTCTTCTTCATATAGAAAAAGGTAGGATTTAAAAAATCCTACCTTTTTTTAATTGCCAAATATCTTAGCTTGCAATCTTTTCGCAGTAGGTGTTGCTGCTAATCCCCCCAAAGCGGTCTCTTTGAGTTCTTCCGGCATACATCTGCCGACCTTATACATTGTATCCACAACTTCATCAAAGGGTATCAAACTTTTAACCCCGGCTAAGGCCATCTCAGCCGATATTAATGCATTTGCAGCCCCTATTGCATTTCTTGATTCACAGGGTGCTTCTACTAACCCAGCAACAGGATCACACACCAATCCTAATACATTTTTTATACATATCGCTGCAGCGGATAATGCCATTTGGGGTGATCCTCCCATCATTTCTACAATTCCAGCCGCAGACATAGCAGCCGCAGATCCAGTTTCCGCCTGACATCCCCCCTCTGCCCCTGCTACTGTAGCATTTCTTGATATTAACATTCCTATGGCACTAGCAGCCAATAAACCATCAATTATTTTGCCATCCTTAAAATTAAATTGTTCAGCAACGGTAAATAGGGTGCCAGGAATTATTCCGGATGAACCAGCAGTAGGAGCAGCCACAATCTTGCCCATGGATGCATTTACTTCCAAAACAGCCATTGCCCTACTTATAGCCTTGCTCATAATAAAACCGCATATAGGTTCACTAGTCTCACTTCTTAGTTTGATTTTCCTAGCGTCACCACCAATAAGACCGCCTACAGATTTAATTTCCCCGGATAAGCCTTGATTCATTGACGCTCTCATTATATCTAAACTTTTTTTCATTTTATTGATAATATCAATTTCAGTGCAGGCAGAAATCTCTCTTTCTCTTTGCAGCATAATTTCAGATATCTTATTGTTTTTACTTTCACATAATTTCAACAACTCATATCCCTTGGTGAAATTCATTAAAAACACCTACCCCTTAATTTCGTATTGCAACCAAATATGCATTAGCAACATCTTTTATTTCCTCAATATCTTCTATAACTTTGGAATTGATATCATCGTCGGTCTCAATAATCATAAATGCTCGTTGGCCTTTCCCATGCCGGTATACCCTCATAAATGCTATGTTAATTAAGTATTCAGCAAGAATTTTGGTCACGCCCGCAATAACACCTGGTTTATCCTTATGAGATATTATTATTGTGGTGTATTCCCCGGTAAATTCTAATTCTAAACCATTTATCTCGGATATTATAATGTTTCCGCCCCCAATTGATGACCCCAAAACCTGGACTTGTGATTTATCATGCTTGTCTATAATTATCTTAACAGTATTTGCATGGACCTCCCCTAAATCTGTTTCCTCGAATTCGAATTCAATACCTCTTGCTTTAGCTATTTCAAAAGAATTACGAATCCTATCATCATCGGTGTCAAAACCCAAAATACCACCTAGCAGGGCTCTATCTGTCCCATGGCCCTGATAAGTTTTAGCAAAGGAGCCATGAAGTAGGAAGCTTGCTTTTTTTATATCCTTACCCGCAATTTTTCGGGCTACATTTCCTATCCTACAGGCGCCTGCTGTATGCGAACTAGACGGACCTATCATATTTGGACCAATTATATCGAAAATACTATATTCTTTCATAAGGTATCCCTCCCGACACTATCAAAGCTAGTGTTTGCAAATAATTATTATTTAAATATTGTAAAACTTGGTACTTATCTGCCATGCAAAATTTTCAACCTACTATGGTCTTTTATTCCGTATTTTGCTTAGGACACCTCTTAGGTCCATCTTTTTAAAAAAAGGCAGCCATATTGCATGACCACCTTAGACACGAATTTTATTATTTGCTTACTATAGCAAGAGCTTCTATTTCCACTTCAACATCCTTAGGTAACCTTGCGACCTCTACACAGGCCCTAGCTGGTGGGTTTTTTGTAAAGTAAGTAGCGTAAACATCATTGATTTTTGAAAAATCATCCATATTCTTTATGAAAACTGTAGTTTTTACCACATTATCAAAACTAGCCCCCGCCTCATGCAATATTGCCTCTAAATTTTCTAAAGCTTGTCTGGTTTGATCCTTAACATCTCCCCCTGCAATTTGCATTGTAACTGGATCCATTGGTAACTGACCTGAGATAAATAGAAACTTATCTGCCTTTACTGCTTGGGAATATGGACCAATTGCCTTTGGGGCATTTAAGGTATTAATGATTTCCTTCACCTTTTCTTCCCTCCCTTAATTTTATTGTTCGTTTGCCCGTATCTCATCCAAATAATTGTAAATT
>CAZUTD010000040.1:6681-10516 GCA_964623185.1 uncultured Clostridiaceae bacterium | reverse complement strand
TCCCTTGTTTCTGCCGGATCATTGAAAAAATAGGACAGGCCCTGGATGTATTTGGGTTCTCCCGGCAGGGTAGTCATTGAAACCTTGTCTAAATCCAAAGAAATAGCGTTGGACGCAATCCTCATCATGTCTTGGAGTTCCATATCAGTCTTTACAAATTTAAATGAATTGGAAACGAAGCCCGGTAAATTGCCAAGTTTCATTGCTTGTCTTAAGGCCGATTGGATAAATTCCTGCTGGGCCTTAATCCTACCCAGGTCCCCATCTCTGTCCAAGGCACCGCTTCCCTCATCGGGTTTACGGTATCTTAAAAACTTTACGGCGTCCACACCGTTTAAAACCCTAGGTCCGGGTGGAAAATTAATATATAAGGGTGGATCATCGTATATATCCGTATAACGCATACCCTGGGGCGGGATTGTTATGGGTACCCCGCCGATAGCATTGACTATTGATGCTGCTCCTTTATAGGTTACAGTAACATAGTAATCTACTGGCACATCTAGTAGTAAATCACTGACGACAACTTTGACACCTGTAGCCCCATGGTCTCCATAGGCTGCATTAATTTTCTTTTTACCAGGTCCATCATAACCCTTCCTAGGATAATAGGTGTCCCTTGGTATGGAGATAATATCCAGCCCCTTGTCGTCTGGGTCAAATGACACAAACATCATGGTATCACTTCTCATGCCTTCAAGTCCTAATAAGACAAAATTAATCCTCTTGCTTTCTATAAATGCTTTCTTTAATTGGTCTTTTATTTCAGGTTCATCGGAAGGATTGCCATCGTCTTTTACTGGAATATCTATGGCTTCGCCCACATGGTCATCCCTCATAAACTTCTTAAAACCCAGTAAAGCCCCACTAAATAATATAGTAAAACAGATAAAGGCTATAGTAAAAATTTTAAAAAATCTTTTCATTCAATCCACGTCCCCACTTGGCCATCTTTTTATGAATAACATCTGCAATTGATTATACCAGATTGTTTTATGAAAAGCTATAAGCCAAATTTTACTCCTGTTTTTATTTTTCCAGCTATTTATAATCACCCTATCAGGATAATAGGCCCTCATCGCTGGCCAATCGGTTGATAAATACTTTTACTACTGTGGTATCAAATTGACTTCCCTGGGCCCTTGTCAATTCCTTTATGGCCTCCTGCTTGGTAAGAGGTCTCTCCCTATAGGGCCTGACACTTGTCATTGCATCATAAGCGTCGGCTACGGCTAAAATCTTTGCCCCTAGGCTTATTTGGTCATCGGTCAACTGACATGGGTAGCCTTTGCCATCTATCCTTTCGTGGTGCTGATAAATAATTTCCCTGCTCTTTTTTAAAAAATCTATCCCTTTTAGAATATCAAAAGCTATTTTAGGATGTTTTTTTACTATTTCATACTCTTCATCAGTAAGTTTTCCCTTTTTATTTAAAATTTCCATAGGTATGCCAATCTTACCCATGTCATGGAGTAAGCCTGCTAATTCTAAATTGTTATAGTCTGCTTCTGAAAAATTTAAATCCTTGGCTATTGCTATTGCAATATCACTTACCCGTCTACAATGCCCATAGGTGTCAGAATTGTTTTTTTCCATGATTCTAGTAAGGGCCTCTAAAGTAGCCAAATAATTACCCTTAACTTCCTCCAATAGATATGTTATTTTTTCATTCATAATTTTCATCCCCTTGGAAAGCTCTTTAATCCTATGGTCAGATAATACATTTATTTTGTTATTAGGGACTAATTCCTCTACACAAAGATTTATTTGTTTTAATATTTTCTCAATTTTATCAAGCTGTTCATCCAGTTTTTTTCCCAATGTCACAACACATCCCTCTTCCGAATAATCTTTATCCTTTAATGCGAATTTTCCCATTTTAAATGACTACAACATTTGCCCTCGTTTATCATTCGACATTATTAGACCTTTTCCTTCTTTTTCTCGAAAGGGGGTTTTTCGTAATTCTATTTTTTATATAGTTCTATAAATTCTCCTCTGAAGAAGAATCTTTTTTTTCTTTTATTAGGTTTTTTATATAGTTTATATCTTCATAAATAAAGCGGTTTTCAATCTCTGTTGCATCAAATTTGAAAAGTCTAAAAGCAAATTGAACAATATAGCCAACAGTTATTGAGGTAATCAGGGTCCCTGCCCCTACAAAACCTCCCAGTAAATAACCCATTATCAAAACGGTTATCTCCATACTATTCCTTATAAATCTGATAGATTTGCCTGTTCTTTTTTTCAAAGCCACCATTAGTCCGTCTCGGGGTCCAGAACCAAAACCCGCACCCATATAAAATACTGTTGCGATGCCAATTACAAAAATCCCTGTAAGAAGCATAAGTAAACCGGGAAAAAACCCTGGAAAAACAGGGATTAAATTGTTAAGCATTAAAATATCCATAAAAATCCCTATAAATAGCATATTGCTAAGGGTTCCCCAGCCTAGTTTTTCTCCAAAAAATCCATTTAAAACAATCAAAACAAATCCCATTGCAATACTGGCTTGCCCCATAGTTATACCGACTGTTTTGGAAATCCCCTGATGAAAAACCTCCCAAGGTGCTAAGCCTAGGTTTGCATTTATGGTCATAACTATCCCTACAGCATAAAGAAAAAGTCCTGCAAACAATTTGGCTACCCGTAGTATTATTGACTTGGTCATTTTACTTCTCTCCTTTTTTCTAGAGCCTATTTGAACCTTCACTATATTTTATAACAAATCGCTAGAATAACCAATCAATTTTATTTTCCCGCCCCTGGGTCCTAATGGTAGATTTTCCCCTAATTTATCTATGGCTTTGGTCCAAATTATCTATGACACAAAAATGGGAGGGCAAGCCCTCCCTAATAATGAATTCTTTAGTTATCCTATTCTTTGCTCCATTATCTTGTTGCTTCTTTTAATAAATTCAGTCAGGGCCTGGGGTGATAATTGCTTGTGGCCTAGTACCGCCAAATCATAAACTTGTTGGGCGATTAATTGAGCTTCCTCCGACTCTGTTTCCTTATGGCCTAAAATATATTGAATCAGGGGGTGCTGTCTGTTGAGGACCAAAACTTCCTCACTAGCCACCATACCAGGATTAAATCCTCCCATGCTGTATTGTTTCATCATTTCCTGCATTCTTCTGTTATCTTCAGATAGGATTATCATACCCGTAACATCTTGGGATTTTAAATTTTCTAATTGGATTTTACATTCTTCCTTGTTTAATGCTTTTTTAAAGGTTGCTGTCAAAATTTCCAGGTCTTTTTTGTTGGCTTCTTCATCTACTGGTTTTTCCTTATCCTTCATAAGGTCTGAAATATCCGAATCTACCCTCTTAAATTTAATAGCCTGGTCCTTCATTTCTGTATGAGAAATAAAAGCGGAATCAATTATATGATCCAAAATCACGGCTTGGGCCCCATATTCCTGTAGTAGCTTAATATATTGGGCATGTTGGTCGGTATCCGAAACATAATGTATTTCTTTGCCTAATTTTTCACTGTATTTATCCAGGTATTCTTCTATGGTCAAATACCTATCATCAGTTGTCTTATATAGAATTAAGGGTTTTACCTTTTCGCCAAACTTTTCGTCCTTAATAAAACCATATTTAACAAAGGGGCTTATATCATCCCAAAACTTTTCGAAATTATCCCTATCTGATTTAAAGAGGTCTTCCAGCTTGTCAGATACTTTCTTGCTAATATAGTTGGATATCTTCCTTGTGAAACCATCATTTTGCAAAAAGCTCCTAGATACATTTAGGGGCAAATCAGGACAATCAATAACCCCCTTAAGCAGTAATAAAAACTCCGGTATAACCTCTTTAATATTATC
>CAZUTD010000040.1:430-6671 GCA_964623185.1 uncultured Clostridiaceae bacterium | reverse complement strand
CTACGAAAACCTGATTATTATAGAGTTTAATCCTGCCCTCTAGGGTATCAAATTCCGTATTTAATTTAGGGAAATAGAGTATTCCCTTTAAATTAAATGGGTAGTCCATATTAAGGTGGATCCAAAAGAGGGGTTCTTGAAACTCCCTGAAGGTCTTTTTGTAAAATTCCCTATATTCCTCATCTGTACACTTATTGGGCTGTTTTAAATACAAGGGTGATATATCATTTAGGGCCTGGGGCTCTTCTATAATAATATTCCCCTTGTCATCTTTTTCTGCTTCCCTATCAGCCCGGTCAAAATATATGGGATAGGGCATAAAGGAGCAGTATTTTTCAATGGTAGACCTTACTGTATATTGGTCTAAGAAACTTTCCCCTTCATCCCCCAAATGGAGGGTGATTTGTGTTCCCCTTTCCTGCCTATCACCAAGGCCCATCTCAAACTCCGTCCCCCCATCGCAGGTCCATTTTACTGGTTGGGCCCCTTCCCTATAGGATAGGGTGTCTATCTCAACTGTGGTGGAGACCATAAATGCCGAATAAAAACCCAGGCCAAAATGCCCTATTATTTGGTCCGTATCTCCCTTATCCTTGTAGGTTTTAATAAAATCCTCTGCCCCCGAAAAGGCAATTTGGTTAATGTATTTTTTTACTTCCTCGTCAGTCATCCCAATACCATTATCAATAAACTTTAGGGTTCTAGCACCCTTGTCCAAGATTACCTCTACCTTGAAATCCGTGTCCTCACCTAGGTCAGCCTCGCCCAACCTGTTTAATCTGTCTACCTTTGTAATGGCATCACATGCATTTGAAATCAACTCCCTGATAAATATATCATGGTCGGAGTAGAGCCATTTTTTAATAATTGGAAAAATATTTTCACTATGGATTGATAAATTTCCTTTTTGCACATTTATTCCCCCTCATATTAATTAATTATTGTCCCAGCAGGGATTTCACCATCTACAGTAGCTAGGACTAGCTTTTTATCTGTGGAAGCCGCCAATATCATCCCCTGTGATTCTATACCCCTTAATTTTACCGGTTTTAGGTTGGCAATTAGAATAATTGACTTCCCTAGTAAATCTTCGGGCTTATAGTCCTCGGCTATCCCTGAGACTACCTGTCTTACTTCATTACCCACTTGTAATTGTAAAACTAGCAACCTGTCAGCCTTGGGGTGTTTTTCCGCCTTTATTACTTTTGCCACCCTTAATTCCAGTTTATCGAAATCATCCATGGTGATTTCCTGTTTGCCTTCAATTTCTACTACTTCCTCTTCTTCTGGTATTTCATTTATTTTTTTGAAATATGCCTGGTTTACTTTTTCCAGTTCTTCCACTTCTTTTTCTAAATCAAGCCTTGGGAAAAGGACCTGACCCTTATTTACCTTAACCCCAGATGGTATTTCCCCAAAGTTGGAGGCATCCTCCCAATCAGTAGCCTGGCCATCATCTATCCCTAATTGTACCCATATTTTACTGGTGGTCTCCACCATAAAGGGTTTTAATAATATAGAAATAATACGGATACTATCAGCTAAATTATAAAGAACTGTATCTAATCGTGGTTTATCAGCATCTTCTTTGGCCAAAATCCAAGGGCTTGTTTCGTCAATATATTTATTGACCCTCCTGATAACCTTCCAGATTTCCTCCAAAGCCTGATGGAATTGCAGGTCATCTATGGCTTTTTCAACCTTTTTTCCTGCCCCTGTAACTATAGCCTGTAAATCCTGGTCATGGTCACCAGTTTCTCTACTCTTAGGGATTATTCCCCCATTATACTTGTCAATCATGGCTATGGTACGGCTTAGCAAGTTGCCTAAATCATTAGATAAGTCTGCATTAAAGCGACTGATAAAACTACGGTTGGTATAGGTTCCATCATAACCAAAGGTAAATTCCCTAAGCAAGTAATACTTTAGGGCATCCAGGCCATATCTTTCGATAAGGGGGTCTGGATAAACTATATTTCCCTTGGATTTTGACATCTTATCTTCACCAAACATAATCCAGCCATGGCCATAGACCATTTTGGGCAGGGGTATATCCAGAGCCATCAGCATAATAGGCCAAATAATTGTATGGAACCTGACTATCTCCTTGGCCATCATGTGGACATTTGCAGGCCAGTACCTTTTGTATAATTCATCATTTTCTGTGCCGTAGCCTAGGGCTGTAATATAGTTTGACAGTGCGTCAATCCAAACATATATTACATGTTTATCGTCAAAAGGAACAGGAATCCCCCAATCAAAACTTGTCCTAGATACTGCTAAATCTTCTAGCCCGGGTTTTAAGAAGTTGTTAAGCATTTCATTTTTTCTGGACTCGGGGTAGCAGATTTCTGGGTGGTCTTCATAATACTGGATCAACCTATCTTGATATTTGGATAGTTTGAAAAAATAGGCTTCCTCCTTGGCAAGTTCTGATGGCCTGCCACAATCGGGGCAAAGGTTTCCATCTTTTAATTGGGTCTCTGTCCAAAAGGATTCACAAGGGGTACAATACCAGCCCTCGTACTCACTTTTATAAATATCCCCCTTGTCATAGAGTTTTTGAAATATCCCTTGCACGCTTTTTATATGGTGGTCGTCCGTGGTCCGTATAAAATCGTCATAGGAAATGTCCATCTTCTTCCACACTTCTTTTATTTCTTTTACAATTTCGTCCACATAGGCCTTGGGTTCCATCCCTTTGGCCTGGGCCGCTTTTTGGATTTTCTCCCCATGTTCATCTGTCCCAGTTAAAAATCGAACATCATAGCCCGTAAACCTCTTAAATCTTGCTAAAACATCGGCCGCCACAGTTGTGTATGTATGTCCGATATGCAGTTTAGCACTGGGGTAATAAATGGGCGTTGTGACATAATAGGTTCCTTTACTCATTTTCTTTTCCTCCGTTTCAATATAGTAATTAAATATTTCTTTAGATTAAAAAAGCCCTATACCTTATAATTAGTATAGGGACAGGTTTTTTACCTGTGTTACCACCCTAGTTTATGATTTTCTTGCAAAAATCATCTCAGTAAGTGATTTTGTTTATCACCTTGCAATATAACGGTTGCAATTTCGTTACAGCCTAGGTTGTCTAGGGTTTTACCCCTTATTTAAAAACTTCAGCTGTAAAGTTTAGGGACCATCTTCGGTAAATTTCATTAGTACCGGTTTTCACCTAATCCGGCTCTCTTTTACTAAATTAGTAAACCTACTCTTCCCATCATTACCTTTGTTTTAGATATAAATATATTATATATAATATCCTAGTTTAAACACTAATATATAGAATTATGCATTATCTGTCAATAGGCTAGGAAAAAAAGGCCGATTTCCAATAGGCACCTATGCTCATATTCTAGGCTCTTAATTGGATTAACTTGATTTATCCTCAATCTTTTTTTCCTAAAATAAGATTTTACATATAACTAGGGAGGCTATAATAGCTGCTAAATGCGAAATTAAGGCAGCAGGTATGGTGTATCGTGAATACTTGATACCTATGGCACCAAAATATACTGCCAGGGTATAAAAAATTGTTTCTGCTGACCCCATCATGGTTGATGCAACCCTGCCTATATATGAATCCGGTCCGTAATTGGCATAAATATCTCTCAGGACACCTAATGATCCGCTACCCGAAATGGGTCGCATTAAAGCCAGGGGCAAAATTTCAGGAGGTATTCCTATAAGTTTTAGCGGGGCTGCCAAAATCCTTGTTAAGAGGTCAATTGCTCCTGACCGTCTCATAAAGCCAAGCGCCAAAAAAATTGCTATCAAATACGGCATTACCCTTATAGCTGCTTCAAAACCTTCTTTAGCCCCCTCCACAAAGACATCATAGAGTTTTACACCCTTGATTATGCCATGGATTAAAATCAATGAAATCATGGCTGGTATTACCCCGACGGAAGTTAAAGCAATAAGTTTAGCCATCATCCTCTTCCCTCCAGTATTTTGCAGGCCAGTATTCCAACAAGTGTGGATATTGTTGTAGCAATCATTGAAGCCGTAATAATCTCCATGGGTGCCGAAGAACCAGCATCTGCCCTTAACTTTAAAACGGTAAGGGGGATTAATTGTATGGAGGACATATTAATTACCAGGAACATGCACATGGCATTGCTTGCCTCTTCCTTATTCCTGTTTAAGGTTTGGAGTTCCTCCATAGCCTTAATACCCAGGGCAGTAGCGGAATTTCCTGCCCCAAATAAATTTGCAACCATATTCATTAAAATCGCACTTATAGCAGGGTGGTTGGGTGGTATTGAAGGAAAAAGAATTTTTGTAAGAGGTCTTATTAATAGGGCGACTCTGTGTATTAAGCCGGATTTTTTAGCGATTTTCATAAGGCCCAACCATACAGACATAATGCCTATAAGGCCTATGGCAAAAATTACTGCCTCCTGTGCATCCTTTAGGATTACCTCGTTCATAATCTCCATGTTTCCCCCGGTAAAGGCTAGCAGTATTCCAAAAATTATCATGGTAAACCATATTATATTCATTGAATTCCCCTCTTTTTAAGTCCTTGTCTATATACTCTTTGTAACCAAATTAAGATGCCCCCTATATATTATGATATAGGGCTTTTCCCATATGCCCTTTCAACTTTATTAAAAGTATTTTAGTTTATTGGTAAAAATCTGTTATAATAAAAGACAATAATATAGATAAGGAAGGTAATAAGGATGAGAAATCTCGCTTTGTTAACTGATTTTTATCAATTGACAATGATGAACGGCTACCTAAAACATAATATTCATAAGGATGTTGTGGTCTTTGACTACTATTTTAGGAAAAACCCCTGCAATAGCAGTTATGCTATTATTGCGGGTGTAGAACAATTTATCGATTATATGGAGAATCTTGCTTTTACCCAGGAAGATTTAGATTATTTAAAAGGCCTGGGCTTTGACGGGGAGTTTTTATCTGCCCTTAAAAATTTCAAATTTTCGGGAACTATTTATGGAGTTCAGGAGGGTTCTATTATGTTTCCTAACGAACCTATAATGAGGGTAAAAGGTCCTATTTTTGAAAGCCAATTAATTGAAACTGCACTCCTGAATATTCTTAACTTCCAATCCTTGATTGCTACTAAGGCCTCGAGGATTTGTGAAGCCGCCCGAAATGATGATGTTTTTGAATTTGGTTTGAGACGGGCTCAGGGGCCTGATGCGGGCATCTATGGGGCTAGGTCTGCTTTTATTGGGGGCTGTTCCTCTACCTCTAATGTTCTAGCTGGCAAAATGTTTGATATCCCTCTTGTCGGTACCCAGGCCCATAGCTGGATACAAAACTTTCCTAGCGAGTTAGAGGCTTTTGAGGCCTATGCTGAAATTTATCCTGAAAACTGTCTCTTGTTGGTTGATACATATGATGTCTTAGAAAGTGGCGTCCCTAATGCTATTAAGGTTTTTGAAACTTTAAAAAACAAGGGATTTAAGCCTAAGGGGATAAGGATTGATTCAGGTGATATTGCCTACCTATCTAAGGAGTCCCGTAAATTACTTGATGCGGCTGGCTTTCCAGATGCCCTTATTGTAGCTTCTAGTGATTTGGATGAGGATATTATCAATAGTTTAAAAATGCAGGAATCAGCCATTAATGGCTGGGGGGTGGGTACTAATCTTATTACTTCAAGTAATTGTCCTGCCCTGGGCGGTGTATATAAGCTATCTGCTATAGAGAGGGATGGGGAGATTATTCCAAAGATTAAAATATCAGAAAACCCTAGTAAGATAACTAATCCCGGCTATAAAAAAGTAGTGAGAATCTACGATAGGGAAAATAATAAGGCCCAGGCCGATTTAATTATGTTGGAGGATGAGATTATTGATACCGACAAACCCTTAACAATCTTCCATCCCACCTATACTTGGAAAAGAAAAACCTTTACAAATTATAGCTTAAGGGAAATGCTGGTACCCATCTACCAGGATGGCAAATTAGTTTATCCTAGGAAAACTGCACTTGAGGTTAAAAAATATGCGACTAAAGAACTAAATAGCCTCTGGCCAGAATATAAACGCTTTATTCGCCCCCATCTATATAAGGTGGATTTATCCCAAAAGCTTTGGGATTTGAAGAACACAATGGTCAACGACTATAAATCGAATTAGTATAAATGTAGGCAAGATTCTAAATATTGATTTTTAAATTTAAAAAACTTCGAATTATTTGATTGACTTATTATGGCATTTCTGGTAGTATTTAATACGGTGTAGTTAATTGTCGAATT
>CAZUTD010000040.1:0-420 GCA_964623185.1 uncultured Clostridiaceae bacterium | reverse complement strand
GTTTTGTTACAAGTGCTTTGACAACAGGTTATATTAAAACATTATAAGAAAGGAGTTTTTGTCTTGAAATCAACAGGTATTGTAAGAAAAGTGGATGAGTTAGGCAGAATTGTCCTACCAATTGAGCTAAGGCGTACTTTAAATATTTCAAAAAAAGATGCCCTAGAAATTTATGTTGATGGGGAAAGTATTTTATTAAAAAAATATGAACCCGCTTGTGTTTTTTGTGGCAATGCTTATGATGTAACAGTATATAAAACAAAAAATATCTGCGCTGAGTGTATTAGTGAGTTAACAAAATAATCTTTTATAAGAAGCCATAGGCCCTAAAGGTCTATGGCTTCTTTGTACACCTGGGATTTTGCTATCTTTCTTAATTTGGCAACTTTTTTTATTGCCTCCTTTTTGTCCAGGCCATCT
>CAZUTD010000039.1:10113-10537 GCA_964623185.1 uncultured Clostridiaceae bacterium | reverse complement strand
TTAGTTAATGGGGGGCCGTGTTTAACCAAGTTAATTGATAGATGATATATTTTTTGATTTTGGGTAAAGACAAGGTATAAAACCTAAATACATATTGAGGTGAAGCAATGAAAAAAATCAGTATTTTAGGATCAACGGGTTCTATAGGAAAGCAGGCTTTGGAGGTAATAAAAGACCATCCTGATAAATTTCAAGTAGTGGGTTTGGCAGCCATGAGAAGTATTGACGATTTAGAAATGCAAATAAGGAAGTTTAAACCCAAAGCGGTAGCAGTTTATGATCCCGAAAAAGGAAAAATACTAGCCAATAGAATAAATGGAAACACTAAGATATACACTGGTATAGAGGGAATTATTGAGATTGCCACTCTTATGGATATAGATATCGTTTTGAATGCTGTGGTTGGAAGCGTGGGATTATTACC
>CAZUTD010000039.1:4236-10103 GCA_964623185.1 uncultured Clostridiaceae bacterium | reverse complement strand
AGTCTAAAATAAATGTAGCCCTAGCTAATAAGGAAACTTTAGTTGCTGCCGGAAATTTGGTAATGAATACTTGTGAGAAAAACAAGGTTAATATTGTGCCAATAGATAGTGAACATTCGGCAATCTTCCAATGTATGCAGGGTGAAAAAAAAGAAGATATACATAAAATTATTTTGACAGCATCCGGTGGACCTTTCAGGGCCTGGAAATATGATGATATAAGAACTGCTAGCTCAGAGGATGCCCTCAAGCATCCAAACTGGAACATGGGTAGGAAAATATCAATTGACTCTGCTACCCTAATGAATAAGGGATTAGAAGTTATGGAAGCAAAATGGTTATTTGATGTGGATGTTGATGATATAGAAGTAGTTATTCATCCCCAAAGCATTGTACATTCAATGATAGAGTTAAAAGATCACTCAATTCTTGCACAATTGGGGGTTCCCGATATGAAACTACCGATACAGTATGGACTTTCTTACCCAGATAGGATTAAAGGTAATGTCACTAGGTTAAATTTAAACAGGCTTATGAATCTAACGTTTGAACAAGCTAATTTTGAAAAATTTCCTTGTTTGGAGCTTGCTTACAAGGCGATGAAAATTGGTGGAACGATGCCCTGTGTATTAAATGCGGCAAATGAAATATTAGTAAACTACTATTTGCAAGATAGGATAAATTTCTATGATATATCTAAATATATTGAAAAAATTATGGGGCAACATGATATGTTTGAATATGGAAATGTGAATGAACTGCTAGCTATTGAAAAATGGGTTAAGAATTGGATGGATGATGAATTAGGATAGGAAGGTGTTATAATGGCTACTGCAATATCATTATTATCAGCAGTTTTTGTATTTGGGCTAATAGTATTTTTTCATGAATTGGGACATTTTAGTGTGGCCAAATATGTGGGCATTACAGTGCATGAGTTTGCGATAGGAATGGGGCCTAAGATACTTAAACTTACTAGGGGAGAAACTGATTATTCTATTAGGATACTACCCATTGGGGGATATGTTAAAATGGAGGGGGAGGATGAGGAATCGAATAGTTTTGGGAGCTTTAGCCAAAAAACTGTTGGGGAAAGAATAGCAGTTATTTTTGCTGGTGCCTTTATGAATTTTGTTCTGGCGATTATACTTTTTGTTGTTATTTTTTATAATTTGGGCGGAGCACCTACCACAACGATAAAAGAGATTATTGCTGATTCTCCCGCTGAAATTGCAGGCATAAAAGAAAATGATGAAATTCTTACCATAAATAATATTTCCATAGATAGTTGGGAAACCCTGGTTGCTAGTATAAA
Source organism: uncultured Clostridiaceae bacterium (assembly GCA_964623185.1). Taxonomy (GTDB): domain Bacteria; phylum Bacillota; class Clostridia; order Peptostreptococcales; family Natronincolaceae; genus CAYMGQ01. The sequence goes on along the minus strand of CAZUTD010000039.1, from coordinate 8,788 downwards.
CAATTCAAATGATGAATCCCTAACAATTGAAATATTAAGAAGTGGTGAAAAGATTATAAAAATATTAAAACCTCAAATAGACGAAGAGAATCAAAGGCTGGTAATAGGTATTGTACCTCACACCAAAAAATCATTTGTGATAGCTACAAAAGCTAGTTTAATGCAAATAAAAATGATAATGTCTGAAATGATTAATTTTTTTCGGGGATTAATTATGAGGGAAGCTCAAAACATTGATGTAGTAGGCCCCGTTGGGATTATAGGCCTAGTTGGTGAAGCTAGTAAAGGTGGTTTATATGATGTGCTTTTTCTAGCTGCCTTGATAAGTGTAAATCTTGGTTTTATAAATTTATTGCCTATACCAGCATTGGATGGGAGTAGAATTCTTTTTTTAACAGTTGAACTTTTTAGAGGGAAACCAATGGATCCGGAAAAAGAGGCATTTGTCCATATGATGGGATTAGCCATATTGATGTTATTAATGATAATGATTACGTATAAAGATATAGCAACCTTTTTTAAGGGTTGATTATAAAATTGAAGGTGAGATAAATTGAGAAGACATACTAAGGTGGTTGTTTGTGGGAACACCTATATTGGTGGCCAACATCCTATATCTGTACAATCTATGACTACAACTGATACGAGAAATGCAAAGGCAACAATAAATCAAATCAAGGAATTACAGGATGCAGGGTGTGATATTGTAAGATTGGCGGTACCAAATATTGAGGCCGCTCAAACTTTGTCTACGATAAAAAAAGAAATTAACATTCCAATTATTGCTGATATACATTTTGATTATCGATTGGCTATAGAGGCGGCAAAAAGTGGAGTTGATGGTTTAAGATTAAATCCCGGCAATATCGGCGATAGGAATAGGGTCAAAGAAATAGTAAAATTAGCACAAAGTAAAAATATGAAAATTAGGATAGGAGTTAATGCAGGATCACTGGAGAAGGAATTGCTAATTAAATACGGAAAACCCACAGCTGATGCAATGGTAGAAAGTGCCCTAGCCCATATTGATATTCTTGAGGAGTTAAACTTCAGCAACACTGTAATTTCACTGAAGGCTAGTAATGTCCAGCTGACTATTGATGCTTATAAGAAAATTGCTGAAAAAACCAATTATCCTTTACATATAGGAATTACTGAGGCAGGGACAATATGGGGAGGCACCATAAAATCATCTATAGGTATAGGGGCCTTATTGCTTCAAGGAATAGGTGATACTATCAGGGTCTCTTTGACAGGCAATCCAGTCCAGGAAGTAAGTGTTGGCAGGGAAATATTAAAATCATTAGGGCTAATATGACTTATTATAAAAAATGAGATTACAATTATCTCGTGTCCTACATGTGGAAGATGTCAAATAGATTTGATATCATTAGTTAATGAAATTGAAGAACAGATAAAAGAAATAAAAAAACCTTTAAAGGTTGCTATAATGGGGTGTGCAGTGAATGGGCCCGGCGAAGCAAGTGATGCGGATATAGGAATAGCAGGTGGGGTTAATTCTGCTTTATTATTTAAAAAAGGGGAAATAATAAGTAGAGTACCAGAAAATGAAATAATTAAAATTCTTATTAATGAAATAAACAATATGTGATAAGAAGGAGTATCACCATGCAAGTATCCGTAGTAATACCCGCTTTTAATGAAAAAAAAAGAATTGGGGATGTGTTGGACCCCTTAACTAAATCTTCACTAATTACTGAAATTATTGTTGTCGATGATGGATCTAATGATGATACTTTTAAAGTTGTGGAAAAATACAAAGATATAATTCTAATTAAGTTATCACATAACAGGGGAAAAGGACAAGCAATAAAAGAGGGGCTAGGATATTGTAGGGGTGAAATTATTCTTTTAATAGATGCCGATTTAATTGGATTAACTACCCAGCATATAGAATATATGCTAGAGCCCTTGATATACACTGATATTGAAATGACTATAGGGATTTTTCAGTCGGGTAGGCTGGTAACAGATTTGGCACAGAGAATTGCTCCATATTTATCTGGGCAAAGGGCATTTAAAAAAATTTATTAAATGATATTATGCAATTGAATATGAAGGGTTATAATGTCGAGATAGCCCTTTCTAGGTATATTAAAAATAAAAATATAAATACTAAGTTTGTTTTTTTGAAAAACATTAGTCATGTTATGAAAGAGGAGAAGCTAGGATTTGGAAAAGGCTTGATGTATAGGGTTGGAATGTATATAGATATAGTAAGATATTGGCTTAATTAGGATGGGGGAACTAAATGAAAGCTTTAAAACAAAAAATGAATCTAGTTGATTTTGCTAAGGAATTTGATTATATTTCCAAGTTTAATATGGACGGTATTTTTTTAGAAGAAATAAAGTTATATAGGAAGAAAAAAAAGATGATTTTAAATTTAAAATCATCCAATATAGTGGCATTAGAAGATTTACAGCTTATTATTGCTAAACTAAAAAAAAACATGCCAATAATCAATAAAATTGAAATTTCTATCAATTATGATATAAGATATAAAGAAATTGATGAGTTAATAAAACTCAATTGGAATAATGTCTTATTTATTCTTAAAGAAAATATACCTGCTATAGAATCTATAGAAAATAAGGTTAAATATAAATATGTAGATAATGTAATGTCTGTTTTTATTGATGAGCCTATTTTATTAATAAAATCAAAAGAACGAAATGTTTCAAAAAGCATTGAATCCTATTTTGAAAAAAATTTTGCAACTCGATTAAGATGTGAAATCGTACCAAAGAATGATATTGATTTTAACATATCAGATTACAAGCAAGAAAAGGAAAAAGAGAAAACTATTTTAATGAACAAAATCATTAAAAATGATCATAATCAATATTCAAAAATTAAGCGAAATGATTCGCAGGATCGTAAGTCACCCTTTTTATTGTATGGTAGGCATTTTTCGGGCCAATCAATACTATTGAAGGATATTTCCCATGATTTAGAAAATATTATTGTGGAAGGTAAACTATTTTCTATTGATCAAAAAAAATTAAACAAGGGTGGAAGATTATTTGTTTTTCAAATTACAGACTATACTAATTCTATAACAGTAAAAGTGTTTGAGAGGAAAAACCAAAAACATAATCTTATTAATAGTGTACATATAGGTGAGAGCATAAAAATTAGAGGCAATCTTGTTTATGATAAATACCTAAAGGAAAATGTTATCATAGCATCAGATGTACTTTTTATTCCAAATGAGGAAAAAAAGGATGTAGCTGATATAAAAAGAATAGAGCTCCATTTGCATACTCAAATGTCATCTATGGATGGAGTTTCAAAAACATCTGAATTAATTAAAACAGCAGCTAATTGGGGGCATGAAGCTATTGCAATTACAGATCATGGTACAGTGCAGGCTTTTCCAGAGGCGATGTTATCCGCTAAAAAGTACAACATTAAGGTAATTTACGGATTGGAAGGTTACCTAGTAAATGATAGTGAAAAATTAATACGAATAAAAGATAAAATATATTCCTTCGATGATGAGTATGTTATATTTGACATTGAAACCACTGGTCTGTCAAATATATATGATAGAATAACCGAAATTGGTGCCATTAAAATAAAAGAAAAAAAAATTATTGATAGTTTTTCATCACTGGTTAATCCCCAAATGTCCATACCGAATAAAATAACGGAATTAACAGGTATAACCAATGAAATGGTAAAAGATTCTCCTGCAATTAAAGACATATTACCAGAGTTTCTCAAATTTATTGGAGATAGCCCTTTGGTAGCACATAATGCAAGCTTTGATATAGGCTTTATCAGACAAAATGCAAAAAAATTGGGATATAGTATTGAAAATACAGCTATTGATACACTAATGCTTTCTAGAATATTATTAAAACACCTGAAACGGCATAGATTAAACATAGTTGCAAAGGACTTGAATGTATCTTTGGAAAATCATCATAGGGCAGTAGATGATGCCATGGCTACAACTGAAATTTTTATTAAACTTGTTGATATTATGAATCAAAAAAATATATATTCTCTACAAGACATAAATGAAAAACTGGGTCCAAAAATTGATGTAAGAAAACTTGATACATATCATGTTATCTTGCTAGCTCAAAACAAAAAAGGTTTAAAAAATTTGTATAAAATTGTTTCTGAATCACATCTTAATTATTTTTTTAAAAAACCACGTATACCTAAAAGCTTATTAAATAAATATAGGGATGGAATCATAGTTGGTTCTGCATGTGAAGCGGGAGAATTATACCAAGCCTTGCTTGATGGCATGCCCATGGAAAGAGTTGAAAAAATAGCTAGTTATTATGATTATTTAGAAATTCAACCATTGGATAACAATAAATTTTTGATTGAAAATGGCTTGTTAAAGGGTAAGGATGATTTGAAAAACATAAATTTTCAGATTGTAGGGATTGGAGATAAATTAGAAATACCCGTTGTTGCTACAGGCGATGTGCATTTCTTAAGGGAACAGGATGAATACTACAGGAGAATACTAATGGCTGGCCAGGGCTACAGTGATGCGGATTATCAG
>CAZUTD010000039.1:0-4226 GCA_964623185.1 uncultured Clostridiaceae bacterium | reverse complement strand
CCACATAAAATTAACGAAAAAATTGATAAACTTATTCCTATACCTGATGGCACCTTTCCGCCGGAGATAGACGGAGCAGATGAAGAATTAAAAAGATTATCCTATACAAAAGCCAAAAGGATATATGGGGAGCAATTACCAGCTATAGTTAAAAACAGATTGGATCGAGAAGTGAACTCTATTATAAGCAATGGATATGCAGTAATGTATATTATTGCCCATAAATTGGTAGATAAGTCTTTGAAAGATGGGTATTTAGTTGGTTCAAGAGGGTCCGTTGGGTCATCATTTGCTGCTACTATGAGTGATATTACTGAGGTAAATCCTTTGCCGCCCCATTATATATGTCCTGAATGTAAGTTTTCCGAATTTATTACCGATGGTACCTATGGTTCGGGAGTTGATTTGCCCGATAAAGATTGTCCACAATGCAATCATAAGTTATTAAAGGAAGGACATGATATACCTTTTGAGGTGTTTTTAGGGTTTGAGGGAGACAAGGAACCGGACATAGATTTAAACTTTGCAGGTGAATATCAAAGTGAAGCCCATAAATATACAGAAGAGCTTTTCGGAGAAGGTAAAGTTTTTAGGGCGGGGACCATAGGTACAATAGCAGATAAAACTGCCTATGGATTTGTAAGAAAATATCTAGAGGAAAAACAGTTGGATTGTAATCAGGCGGAGATTAACAGATTGACATTAGGATGTACAGGTGTACGAAGAACTTCCGGCCAGCATCCGGGTGGGGTTATAATTGTACCTGCAGACAAGGATATTCACGAATTTTCCCCAATCCAATATCCAGCTAATGATGCAAGCACCGGTGTCATAACGACTCATTTTGATTATCATTCTATAAGTGGTAGATTATTGAAATTAGATATTTTAGGGCATGATGTTCCTAGCATTATTAAAATGTTAGAAGATATTACAAATTTGAATGCACAGCATATTCCATTAGATGACAAAAAAACAATGAGCATTTTCACCAGTACTGCGGAATTGAATATAGTTTGTGATGATTATAAATGCCAGGTGGGCACTTTGGGAATACCAGAGTTTGGTACAAAATTTGTGAGACAAATGCTTATAGATACGCAACCTTGTACTTTTGCTGAATTAGTTAGAATAAGTGGCTTATCACATGGAACTGATGTATGGATTAATAATGCACAGGATTTGGTAAAAGGAAATGTAGCTGAATTAAAAGAAGTTATATCCACAAGAGATGATATTATGAACTTTCTAATATTAAAAAAACTACCCTCCAAGGATGCATTTAATATTATGGAGAATGTGAGGAAAGGTAAGGGTTTAAAATCTGATGATGAAGACCTAATGAGACAGAATAATGTACCTGAGTGGTACATCGATTCATGTAATAAAATAAAATATATGTTTCCAAAAGCCCATGCAGTTGCATATGTTATGATGTCATTTAGGATAGCCTATTTTAAGGTGTATTACCCACAAGCGTTTTATGCTACATATTTTACTATGAAGGCGGAAGATTTTGATGCGGATTTAATATCAAAAGGAAAAGATATGATAAACGAAAAAATTACTGAATTAGAAAATATGGGGAATAGTGCTACTGCAAAGGAAAAAAACCTACTAACAGTATTGGAAGTAGCGCTGGAAATGTATAGCAGGGGTATTGGATTATTGGAAGTTGACTTGTATAAATCCGATCCAGATAAATTTATTATTGCAGATAATGTGTTGTTGCCACCCTTGAAATCGCTGCAAGGTTTGGGACAGAACGCAGCTAGGAGTATTGCATTAGAGCGGGAAAGGGGCGAGTTTCTATCAATAGAAGATTTAAGACAAAGAACTAAGGTTACAAAAACAGTTATAGAAACTTTAATAAATCATGGTTGTATTGCAGAGCTACCATCTACTAACCAGCTTAGCTTCTTTTAGCTTGCACTAATAGGCAGTTTATGTTATACTCGTGATAACAAATGCATGATTTTTCAATAAGAGTGGGACGCGCCCCACTCTTTCGTATATATTAGCAGAAATATCATATTACATAATAAGATTTGCACCGAATAATTCTGGAAGGGATTACAAAATATACTGGTATAATATAAAAAACTAAATATGCAGGAGGTTATAAAATGAAAAAGGTAGAAGTGGAGAAATTGGTGGAGACATTAATAAATCCCATTTTACAGAATGAAAAATTCGAATTAATAGATATAGAATTTACAAAGGAAGGTCCCCATAGATATTTGAGGGTTTTTATCGATAAAATCGGTGGAATTACATTGGATGATTGCCAAAAAGTTAGTGAGCAATTGAGTGAAAAATTGGATGAGGAAGATCCCATAGAAGAAAACTATTTCTTGGAAATATCTTCTCCGGGCTTAGATAGGCCACTAAAGAAAACAAAAGATTTTGAGCGGTTTAAGGGGGAGAACATAGAAGTACGATTGTACCAACCTATGGATAACAAAAAAGTTTTTGAGGGCGAGTTAGTTGGTTCCGATAATAATGTTATAACAATCAAGATTGATAACAAAAATCTGGTAGAGATACCAAGAGAAAAAATTGCCATTACCAAACTTGCTATAAAATTTTAGGGGGTATTAATGAAGATGAATGTTGAATTTATTGAGGCTCTTGAACAAATACAGAAAGATAAAGGTATCTCAAAAGATATATTAGTAGAGGCAATTGAAGCAGCTTTAATTTCAAGTTATAAAAGGAATTTTGGTTCCAGACAAAATGTACGGGTAGAGATAAATAGGGAAACTGGTATAGTTAATGTGTACTGTCAAAAAAAAGTTGTTGAAAATGCCGAGGATGAGCTGTTAGAAATAAGTTTGGATGAAGCAAAAGAAATAAACGAAAAATTTGAAATAGATGATACTGTTGAAAGTAAAGTAACCCCCAGAAATTTTGGGCGCATTGCTGCACAGACGGCAAAACAGGTAGTAGTCCAAAGGATTAGGGAAGCAGAACGGGGAGTGGTTTATGATGAATTTATTAATAGGGAATCAGATATCATTACAGGTTCTGTTGCTAGATTGGCTAAGGGTGTAGTTTTTATTAATTTGGGAAAAACGGAAGCGATTTTGGGGCCAGCAGAACAAATGCCTAATGATCAATATACGCATGGTGATAGAATAAAATCCTATATTGTTGAAGTAAAAAAGACCCCTAAGGGACCACAAATACTTGTATCAAGAACCCATCCAGGACTAATAAAAAGATTATTTGAATTGGAAGTACCTGAAATACATGATGGTATAGTAGAGATAAAAAGTATTTCACGTGAGGCCGGTTCACGGACAAAAATAGCGGTTGAATCCAAGGATATTAATGTTGATGCGGTCGGTGCCTGTGTGGGTCCCAAAGGGGCAAGGGTCCAGGCTATTGTTGAGGAACTCAGGGGTGAAAAAATAGATATTATTAAATATAGCGAGGAGCCAGATGTTTTTATAGCCAGCTCCCTAAGCCCTGCAAAGGTAATTTCTACAGAAATTAATATCGAAAACAAAACAGCGAAGGTAATTGTACCTGACTACCAATTATCTTTAGCTATAGGAAAAGAGGGGCAAAATGCTAGATTAGCGGCGAAATTAACAGGTTGGAAAATAGATATTAAAAGTGAAAGTCAGGTAGATATTGGTAGTTAGAGGTGATAAATTATGAGAAAGAAAAAGATACCATTAAGAAAATGTATTGGTTGTAGTGAAATGAAACCTAAAAAAGACCTAATTAGGATTGTCCATAATAAACTGGGTGAAACTAAAATAGATTTTACAGGCAAGGCGCATGGAAGAGGAGCGTATATATGCAATAATCGTGATTGTTTTGAAAAGATGTGCAAAACAAAAGCACTAAATCGATCTTTCCAATCCGAAATACCACAAGATATTTATGGGCAACTAATTAAGGAGATCGATAATAATGGAGATTAGTACCAAAAACCTCCTTGGTCTAGCTATGAAAGCGGGCAAAATAATTTCGGGTGAAGAGGCTTGTATGAGGGGATTTAAAAAAAAGATTTATCTAGTTATTGTAGCAAAAGATGCTTCCTTAAATACTACAAATACTTTTAAAAATAAATGTGCCTTTTATAACATACCTTTAAGGCTAACAGGGACAAAGGAAGAACTAGGAATGTCCATAGGCAAAACTTTTAGGGCAGTTCTTGCTGTTAGGGATAAAGAATTTGCAGTTGCACTTTTAAAAAGTATAGATAATGGTTA
>CAZUTD010000038.1:0-10753 GCA_964623185.1 uncultured Clostridiaceae bacterium | reverse complement strand
CTAGCATCCTCAATTAAACTTGATGATAAACCCAACTTTTGGGATATCTCAAAAGCATTAGATTTGCCTGGTATTCCAATTAACAATCTATAGGTTGGTCGCAAGGATTTAATATCAAATTCCACTGACGCATTTTCTACATTCTTATTTGTCAGGGCATATTGTTTCAATTCACTATAGTGGGTAGTTGCAACCACAGATGCCTTCGTTTCTCTTAAATGATTCAAAATTGCCATTGCCAAAGCAGCCCCCTCGGTAGGATCTGTTCCTGCCCCCAGTTCATCTAATAAAACCAGGGAATTCGAAGTAACTCCCCCCAATATATTTACTATATTAGTCATATGGGAAGAAAAGGTGCTTAAGCTTTGTTCTATGCTTTGCTCATCCCCAATATCAGCAAAAATATGGTCATAAACTGCTAATTTTGTACCGTAGTCCGCTGGCACATGCAGGCCGCTTTGGGCCATTAGACTAAGCAAGCCAACTGTTTTCAAGGTAACAGTTTTTCCTCCGGTATTGGGGCCGGTGATAATTAATAGCTGAAAATCGTCCCCTAACCATAAGGTTATTGGCACCACCTCATCAGGCTTTAACAAGGGATGTCTTGCATTTTTTATTCTTATTTTACCATCTCGGTTTAGTTGGGGTTCAATCCCCTTCATTTCTAAAGATAATTTGCCCTTAGCAAAAATAAAATCTAATTCCCCTAAGATTTCTTGGTTTCCCCTTATTTGACTTCCTTTTAATGCAATCATGGATGAAATCTCCATCAAAATTCGTAAAATCTCTCTTTCTTCTTCAATTTTCAACTCTTTTAATTCATTATTTAATTCGACAATAGAAATTGGTTCAATAAATAAGGTTGCCCCGCTTGAAGACTGATCATGGATTAGGCCCGGAAATTGTCCCCTAAACTCCTGTTTTATGGGTACAACATACCTATCTTGTCTAATCGTCACAATTGTATCCTGCAAATATTTTTGATTGGAAACAGAATTAATAATTGCATTTAATTTATTTCTTATACTGTCATTTTTTGAAGAGATCATACGTCGAATATTTTTTAATTTAGGGGAAGCATTATCAGATATTTCTGTTTCACTTAATATGCATCTTTCAATTTCTTCTTCAATTTCCTTTACTATAAAAAGACTTTTAGATAAACCCTGAATAATAGGATATAGATTCTCATCATCAATATTCCTAAAAAAATGTTTCATTTTTCTAGCGGCTGATAAAGTTTCTTTTAAATATAATAATTGCTGCGGATCTAAATAGGATCCAATTTCTGTTTTTCTAATTAAGTATGCTGTATCATGTATCCCATATAGGGGGGGATATCCTATCTTCAACAAAACACTTTGAGTCTCGCTGGTTTCTTCCTGTAATATTCTAACCCCGTCTAAATCTTTTATGGGTTTTAATTTTTTTGCAATTTCTTTTCCTAAATCTGACACACATTTTTCAATCAACTTCTCAATAATTATTGTATACTCCAAAACATTTAAGCTTTTTCTATCCACAATTTCTTCACCTCTTGAAACTTTATCTGATTTTATTGTCAATTATATCATATACCAATTCATTGTATCATATTTATTGTCGAATTTATTTTTCCCTAAAAATAAAGGATTGCTACAAAATGTTTTTCTTTGTATCAATCCTTGCCATTATTTAAAATTTATTTATCTGTATAGCTTTCGTTATATACTCCCCAGGTCTCAAGCTTATCATTAGAAGCAATCCATACAGGAATACCTAATTCGACTAATTCGAACAGCTTCTCAACATCTGAATTAATCATTCTTACGCATCCCAGGGAAACATTGCTACCTATAGACATGGGACTATTATTTCCATGAATACCTATGGAAGCACCTCCCTTATAAGAAATACCTATCCACCTATAGCCTAATGGATTCTTAGAAGACCCCCCCGGAACTGGTGCAGATATTCCGGCACCTCCCCATGCAGGATTTACTATTTTATTGGCAACTGTAAATTTCCCCTCAGGGGTAAGGGATGAATTTTTGCCCTGGGCAATGGGGTATTTGTCTATTACTTCCTTGCCTTGATATAGGGTAAGTATCCGTTTTGTTTTATTTATTACTATCCATTTTCCCTGGCTTGGCGGTTCAACTATAATATCAGTAAATCTAAAGTCTTTACCAGTTAGACGATCCTGTAAAGTTTTTTGCGAATGTTTGCCAAAGCTCCCATCCACCATAAGGTTGTGGTGACTCTGAAACCTCAGCACTCCGTTCCTTATGTTGATATTCTGATCTAAATAATCATTTTTATAATATCCCAATTCTCCTAATGCAATCCTATAATCTATATCTGGAGTTAGATCAAAATTTGCCTCCATTTCCTCTTCATAATTTTCATAAATATATTCCGTCACAGATTTACTAGCCTTATCCGCCATTTCCACCTTCTGTTCAATTACCATTCGGCTTGGTTCATTTAATTCCACACCCGGTGCTTTATTCCCCGCTATAGGAAATAATAAAATTGCGGTCACATATAAATATAAAAGTCCATTCGATATATAATCACCCCCTCACCCTATCATTTTTATTAGAATAATATCTAATTTATGACTGGATTTTAGGGTTTGCATTAGCATCGAAGGACATTTTATTTTTCTTGTATTTTAGTAGATTAAATATCAATAATATGTAAATAATAAGATCTATCTTGATTAAGCAAATAAAGGCAAGGCTAGTATTTATAGAGGATTCCAACATTTCTGAACTTTTGCTTTGCTGAAATTTTTTTATTGCTTATACTTATATTGTTAGAAGATTATAGGCCTGCCGCATCTAATATGAGGGGTATCCTTTCTTCAGACCCTATTGCCATTATGTGAACACCCTCACATAGGTTCTCCATCCTAAGTTTTTTTATAAAATCCCCTGCGATTTTTATTCCTTCTTCAATTCTTTTATCCTTTTCAGTTTCGTTCATCCTATTAATTAATTCATCTGGCACATGAATTCCAGGTATGTTTTTATTCATAAAGTTTGCCATCCCAGCAGATTTTAATGGTATAATTCCGGCTATCACATTACAATCAAAATGTTTAGTTTTATCACGAAATTCCCTCATAACATCTATATCAAATATAGCCTGGGTTTGAAAAAACTTTGCTCCTGTCTTAATTTTCTTTTCCATTTTTATTATCTGTGCTTCAATAGGCTCAAACCCTGGTGTTACACATGCGCCTAAATAAAAATTAGGTCTTCCTTTTAAATCATTTCCCGACATATCCTGCCCGTTCATCAATTTTGTTGCTGCCTGTAAAATACCAACGCTATCCAAATCATAAACTGGCTTGGCATTTGGATGATCACCCATCACAGTATGGTCACCAGTTAATGCTAGTACATTCTCTATGCCAAAAACACCAGCAGCTAGGAGTTCCCCCTGAATTGCAATTCGATTTCTATCTCTACCAGTAATTTGAAAAACTGGTTCCAAGCCCTCATCCTTTAATAATTTACAAGCGACCAAAGATGTTGTTCTTAATATTGCAGATTGAAAATCCGTTACATTCACACCATGGACCCGGCCCTTTATAGCCCTAGCATTCTGTAAAAGGTTTGATAAATCTATACCTTTTGGCGGAATCAATTCCGCTGTAACTGCAAATTCCTTCCTGTCTAAGACTTCCTTTAATAATGACATATGAACACCCCCCTTTTTTGATTATGATTTAACCTTTTCTCTTTTTTCCCTCTTTAAATTTATAATTCGAGGATTATTTGATTTTTGATAATCTTTGGCTTGTCTTATCTTAGTCATTTCTTCTAGTTTATCCATTTCCCTTAGCTTTTCATAAATCATAATCCAGGCACAATCGTTTTCCAAATTCACTTCGCATTTTCCATTTTTTGAACCTCCACACGGCCCATTAATTAGGCCTTTTGCACATCTTGTTATAGGACAAATTCCCGCGGTCCAACCCAATTCACATTGACCACATGCCCTACAAGCTTCCTCATATTGTCCAAATCTTTGGATTTCTCCTATAAACATGGTATCAGTACCAGGGTAAACAGGCAAATCAACAACCTTAGCAATTGTTTGAGTCCCATCCCCACAGGTGAGCGACAGGATAGCATCAGCTTGTTCCAAATCCTTTGCCAGCTTCCTCATGTCCTTCCTAGTATTTAAAAAATGACATGCGGGACTTAATATGATTGTAGCCGAAATTTCTTTCCCTTCCGATTCTAAAATATCTTTCATTTCTAAGATTTCTTTTTCTCCACCTACTTGACACAAGGTAGCACATTCTGAACAACCCACAATTATTATCTTTGTTTTGTCTTGTAAAAATTTTAATATGTCATTGATAGATTTTTTTTGCGAAATAACCATTCATAATTCCCCCCCAAATTACATTAGTATATATTTTAAAAAAGTTTTAGCCATGATGCAAGCTATAAGACCATGGGAAACAATAAGTAAAACCCTCCACCTAAGGAGGAGGGATACATCAGTCTAGTTTGATTTGATTTTGTATTTTGCAAGCCTTTACAAGGTGCTTTGCCAATATGGATGTGGTCACGGACCCTACTCCCCCCGGTACCGGAGTAATCATTGAGACTTTTTCCACGGCAATTTCAAAATCCACATCGCCACATAAATTTCCCTCTTCATCTACATTTATACCAACATCTATGACCACAGCATTTGATCCAAGGTAATCCTGACCCACAAACTTCTTTCTACCTATTGCAGCCACCAAAATATCAGCTTTTTTAGAAATCCTGTCTATATTCTTTGTCTTGGAATGACATATTGTAACGGTTGCGTTTTCATTTAACAATAATAACATTACAGGTTTGCCAACCACCATGGACCTACCCAATACAACAACATTTTTCCCCTGTATATCTACGCCATAATATTTTAGCATCTCAACTACCGCCATGGCAGTACATGGAGTGAACCCAGTTTTATCACCCCGCAACAATTTTGCCTCATTTATTGGATTGAAGCAATCAATGTCCTTCCAAGGCAAGATTTTTTCCTTAATGATATCCTCGTTTAGATGCCCTGGCAGGGGCCTTAATATCAAAATACCATGAATATTTTTATCCTCGTTTAAGGCCTCTAATTCTTTAATAAATTTTTCTTCCGTTACATCTATAGGTAATTCCCTTACATCTGTTTTTATACCAAGCTTTTTCGCCCTATTTAGAGCACCTCTTTCATAGGCAATATCCTCATCTTTTGCACCAACCCTCATAATTGCTAATTTCGGATAAATCCCTTTTTGTTTTATTTTTATTATTTCTCTTGCTAAATCCTCACTGATTTTGTCTGCCACTGGTTTACCTCTTATTATTTGCCCCATATTTATATCCTTTCTTTTTAATCTCTTATATAAGCCTATTATTTTTATTGCCTAATCATTGCCTGTACACATTCATATACCCTATCAGCTATTTTGCTTCCCTCGCATAGCAATATATTAATTTCATCCCTTGTTTCAGAAACAAATTGCCCATCATTTATCATGTTTATATTAACCACAACATTCATATGTCCGCTAATTAATGCCGATTTTAAACATTGTACTCCAACCCCTATATCACTTACTACCAATGTTGATGCCTTGTCCAATAAATTCTCATGAAGTTTAATAGCTTCAAATGATGTCCTCATTATATTTATAGGGGTCTCACAGGCAATTTTTAGATTTTCCTGCAAAACCTTGTTTTTTTCTTCCTTTTCTTTCTTGGTTCCACTGGGCATGCCATAAGCCTTAGATAATGGCAGGAAGTTTTCCGCATCTTCATCAACCATATTCAAGAAACTTTCCTGTATTTCCAAGATTTTTGACAATATTTCTTTTAATTCATCTTCATATCGGGCGTATTTTTTTTTACCTATTGTCAAATTGCACACCATTCCCCCAAGTGCAGTTCCAAACGCCCCCACAAGTGCTGCTGTACCTCCTCCTCCTGGCACAGCAGATTTGGATGAAAGAAGCTTAGTAAATTCAATACAAGTCTTATTTGCCAATTTCATGACCAACCCTCCTAGTTCTAAAATGCATTAAAACAATAAGTTTTTATTCAAATTTATCTGCTAGGCCTACTATTTAAATACATTAACCAAATCCTGGAACAAATCCTTGTTTTCCTTTATTTTCTGCTCATTGCCTAGGACGCATAATATATTTTGGTCCATGGTATCTTTTATTAAATTTGATAGTTTTTTAATATCTTCGGAGCTTGTATTTAACACTTCATTTCTTTCCCTTTCGAGATCATCCTGGCTAGTCCCACTAATATAGTCAGCAGTAGCCTTTTGACCTTTCATAAAAGGGGTTAGGGGTAAATCCATTTTGCTTATGGTTCCTATAATATATTTAAGCATTTCCCTATCATCAGCCTTAAAATTTCTAATAAAATCATGGGCTTGGTCGTATACCCCCAATGTTTCTCTTAAATTGGGATCCCTATATGAGGTAAAATAAAAATTACCGTTTCTGCTGAAACCAGCCATGGATCCATAAGCACCACCAGTGACCCTTACCCTGCTCCATAGATAATCCAGGCCTATGATGGTCTTAAGTACCTGCAAATGTCCTGAATAGTTATATCCTAGCTTTTTAAAATTATAAGCCTTAGCAACATATTGAATTTTGCTAGAGGTTAATAATCCTTCATTTCTTTTGGAATAATCAAACTCATATCTATGCTTCTTAAAAATATTATTTTTTAAATATCCAATTAAACTGGAAAACGAATCTCTAAAGGTTTCGTAACTTTTTTCTTCAGTTGTAACGCTAACTAATAAATTATCCTTATTAAAAACCATATCATATACATTTTGAAGATTATTTTCAATCTCAGATGACCTGGTTGCAAAATCCCTTTCCAAGTCCACAATAAACTGATAAAAGCTAATACCCCCACAAAGTTCCTGGTAGTGTCCGATTGGTGAAAAATATGAAGTCGCCCTACGGGCTGCAACCGTATGCCCATTTTGTAAAATATTCATTTCAAGCCTAGATTTAATTTCCCTGATTATTTCTTTTAAACGACTTGTTTCACAAAATTTTGTTGAGCCAATTATTTCTCCCAACAATTCAAAAAGCTTTGGTATTTGAGCTGTTAGTGCACTGGAATTCGCAACAAGTTTTGGAAAATATTTGTCACCATCTTTATGTGGATATGATACGATTTGGAAGTTCATACCCCCAGTATAAATGTCAATTTCTTTGGACAAATCTTCATAACCGTAATTTTGGGTGGCAACCTTTCCCAATACAAAACTTAATAAGCTTACATAGGGTATAAGATTTTGAGGGACCACTGTCACATCAAATAATAAATTTACATAGGCAATATCATTGGTAGCTATGGGGCAAAACAAAACAGAGACTTCCCCTTCTTTTTTTTCAATTAAGGGAATACTTTTTGGTTTTTTATCAATATCTTCCAACGATATTAATGGAATCATCTTAAGTTCTTCAGGATTATTAGCTTCCTCCTGATATTTTTTTAATTTTTTAGTTTCCTCAATTAGCCTGTCTAATTCCCCATCAGTTAAACTTTCTTTATAGTCGGCAAGTTCATTTCTTATGTCTTGATCCTTTTTTTGTGCTAATCCCCTCTTGGGTTCCACTATCAACAATGACCTATGTTGGTTGTTTAATAAGTATTTATCTATCAGTTTTTCAAAATAATCACTTGTTAATGCTTTTTTTACCTTGTCCAGTGTGTTTTCGTATGACAAATGTATGAGTGGATTCTCATCATAAAGCCAACTATCCATGCAAGACATACTATAGATTAAACCCTTGGGATAGCGTCCATAATCGGATTCTTTTAACTTAAACTCATAAATATTAATCGCAGCTTCTATAAGTTTCTTATCTATTCCCTCATCAACAAGTTGCTGTAAAGTATTAAAAACGATTTCTTCAAATTTATTTTTCTCTTGAGAATTTGTGTTTTTAACAACTATACTTAATACAGGTTGCAGGATACTACGATCAAAAGAACCATAGACATCCTCACCCAAACCAGCCTCTAGTAAGGCCCTTTTCAAAGGTGATGCTGATGTATGAAGGAGTAAATAAGTTAAAATATCAAATGCCATGTATAATTCGGCATCTGTGGATTGGCCAACAACAAAATTTAAACTTAAAAAAGTTTTATCTTCTTCACTTTCGTCAGTAGAAATCGGATATTCAACAATTACATTTTTAGGCTCTGTATAAGGAAGCTGGAATTCAATTTTAGAATCTACTTCCATTTGCTTGAAATTATTCAAATAATCTTCATTAATCAGCTTCAAATGTTGTAATATATTGCCATTGCCATATAAATAAAGATAACTATTGGATGGGTGATAATATTTCTTATGAAAGTCCAAAAACTGCTTTTGCGTTAATTCTGGTATCACATCAGGGTCCCCGCCTGAATCATATCTGTATGTAGTATCAGGAAACAAAGATTCCTGCACCTTTCTAAACAAAACCTGTTCTGGCGATGAAAAAACACCCTTCATTTCATTGTAAACAACGCCCTTATAAATTATCTCTTCATCTGGCTTATCCAATTCATAATGCCAGCCCTCCTGGGCTAATATCTGAGGTTTATTGTAAATATTGGGGTAAAAAACTGCATCTAAATAAACATTCATTAAATTATAAAAATCCGCATCGTTTACACTAGCAATTGGATACATAGTTTTATCTGAGAAAGTCATAGCGTTTAAAAATGTGTTTAAAGAACCTTTAGCCAATTCAACAAAAGGATCCTTTGTAGGAAATTTTCTAGAACCGCATAAAACTGAATGTTCTAAAATATGAGGCAAACCTGTGCTATCAGTTGGTGGTGTCCTAAAAGTAACTGAAAACACCTTATTGTCATCATCATTTTTAATATATAATAATTGTGCCCCACTTTTTATATGCTTGAATATCATGGCAAGCGAGTTTATTTCCTTTATTTCATTTTGCTCAATCAATTTAAAACCCTCATAAAGTTTTCCAGTTTGAAAATCCATAGGTGATTTCTCCCTTCAATAATATAATAAGATCTTGAATAAATTTTGCCCATTTTCTAGTCTTTACATTCTGTATTAATAAAACTTAATATCCACTCATGGCAAAACTAGACTTGTCTGAAATTGTCCCTGATTTACATATTCTCTACAAGTCTTTCCAATAAAAACATCTGTTTAATCCGTCCAATTAACTTTTTTATAAGATGACTTCATTATTTGGTATTCCTCTTTTAAAGCATTCAATAATTTCTCTAAACCATCACTTTCATTGTTTTTTCCCTTAAGTTCTAGTTGATATGCAATATCGTATATTGATTTCGCATGGATAGAGGCCGCTGCCCCTTTCAATTTGTGAGATCTTTTATATATTATATTAAAGTCCCTGCACTTGATGGCCTTTTCAATATGGCCCACTAAAACCTGCGAATATTCCTCTCCAATAAAATCCTCAATTAATTCTTTTAAAAATGCCTTATCGCCACCTAAATCCTCCAGTGCATCATCTATATTTATGGAGGAAAATTGGTCCCCACTATCCTTTAAATTTTCCCCAAGCATTTTATAAAAATTATCAGTTTGAATAGGTTTTCCTATCAAGCCATTCATCCCCGCCTTAATACACTTGTTGTAAATCTCTTGACTTGTGGTTGCAGACATCCCAATTATGGGTATGCTTTTGAATTTTCCATCTTCCAGCATATGTATACTTTCAGTGGCCTCTATTCCCCCAATTCCAGGAAGATTCAAATCCATCAAAATTAGATCAAATTTCTGGTATGAACAAGCATTAATTGCGTCCTCAGCATTGGAATGCATAAAGACATTATAGTGTACTTCCTCTAATAAATTTTGTATTAGCTTCTGATTTATTTTGTCATCCTCCACCACTAGTATGTACCTTTTTTTGCCATTTAATTTAACCATTTGTATATCTCCCTCTAATTATTAATAAGGGCTTTATCTATTATTATTTAGCACCCTGGGTAAAAATTTAAACCTGCAACAAAATAATTAAATACAAATTTCTTATCCACTAGGACAATAAAGTCCTGATTTGATTGCAAAAAGGCGGATAATCAACTCTTTATGATGATTCTCGCCTTTTATATGTCAAAATTATTGTTTCTTTATGATTCATCAATTTTATCAATTAGATTAACAAAAACCCTGACTAGGTTTGGATCAAATTGACTCCCAGCCTTGGACTTAATTTCTTCAATGGCTGTATAAGAATCAACTGGATCTTTATATACCCTACCACGGGTCATTACATCATAAGCATCGATAATATTTAATAACCTAGAGGTTAATGGAATCTCGTCCTCTTTTAAGCCTAGGGGATAACCCTGTCCATTCCACAATTCATGGTGAAATAAGATTCCTTCTGCAATAGGCATTAACTTAGTAGAAGCTGTTGCGATTCTATAACCGGTAACAGGATGTTGCTTAACCAATTCCATTTCCGCATCAGTCAAAGGTAATATTTTATCGGTTATCTCAATAGGTATGGCAATCTTTCCTATATCATGAAATTCGGCTAATAGCTCCAACTCATATCTTACCCCCTCTGCTAATTCCAATTTGTCTGCCATTAGCAAGGCTATTCTTTTTATATTTTCAATATGCTCTTTAGTTTCATGGGTTTTATCAATCAAATGTTTTATTAAAGAGCATATTGAAAATATAAAAAGAATAGCCTTGCTAATGGCGGACAAAT
>CAZUTD010000037.1:8798-10962 GCA_964623185.1 uncultured Clostridiaceae bacterium | reverse complement strand
AAAAGCTGTTTTATAGGCCTCCTTAATTCTTTGTGGATTGTCGCCTATAACAGTTTGGTGATATACAAAAATCCCCATTTCTGCCAATCTCTTTGCAATATATTGGGCATTGGTGTTTACAATGTCACCTAAGAGAATTTCTGTTCCTATCGCTATGATCTCTGCCTTCATGCTTTCACCCCGCTAAGCTTATTTAAAAAATTTATAAAAAGCTAGACCAATTATTCTGATCTAGCCTCACATTTGAGAAAGTTAAATTTTTAGTCTCTGATACCTAGTTCATTTTTTAAAAAAGTTGGTAACGCAAAGCATCCCCTATATATATCATGGTTATAATATTTTGTTGCAAATGCTTGTTTCTCTAGATCATTCTTGGTTAGGGGGTCATATTTCTTAGAAGCCATGGAGTATCCCCAAAGAAAACCTGGATATGTGGGAGTTGTTGCAGTATACATTCTTGTTATAGGGAACAAATTCTTTAAACTAGTTTGTACATTTTTAATCAAATCCATATGGAAGAATAAGGATTCATTTTGACATACTAAAATTCCATCGTCCTTTAGTGCATCATGTACATTAGAATAAAATGCCTTGCTATATAATTCAACTGCAGGTCCTACTGGATCTGGTGAGTCAATTATAATCACATCATATGTATCTGGATTGTTTTTTATAAATTCTATCCCATCTCTAGTAAATATATTTACCTTAGGATTATCATAGGAAACGCTGGTTTCTGGTAAAAATTCCTTGCAAGCTTCTAACACCATTGGATCAAGCTCGCACATGTCTACCTGGTGTACACTTGGGTGTTTGGCAGCCTCTCTGGCAGCCCCGCCATCTCCACCGCCTATAATAAGCACCTTCTTCTCTAGGCCAGGATGGGTAAACAAGGGAACATGGGTAATCATTTCATTATAAACAAATTCATCCTTTACAGTTACTTGGATATATCCATCCAGAACCAATGCACGACCCATTTCCTCTAAATCCAATATTACTACCTCTTGAAAATCCGATTGTTTTTGAAATAGAACTTCCTTGGCCTTCCAATTAATAGAAAGCCCCTGAGAATGATGTTCATTAAAAATAATTGACAATTTACTTCCTCCTCTACCATTCGATAAATGTTAATTTAATGACGATAAACCATGCCTCTGGCCAAGACCCAACCACCATTAAATATCTTTATCATAATAATTTATTTAAATAAATTAAATACAATTCAATACCTGCAAATTGCAAGATACCCCAACTTGTATCCATTTTATTTTCTAGACCATAAAAACAAGTCATCATCCATCACTTCACCCTTGGCATTTAAAAGAGGTTTTGGTCTATCTAATTCCCGTGTTATATATGACACAGAAAAGATTAAAATAAAACCTACAACCGCCGCCGGTATCAATGACATATACAAGGCATCCCAAATAGCCCAATCTATTGCCACACTACTCGTAATAAGTTCATTTTGTAAATTTACATCCTTGGTAATAGGCAACAATATTATGAAAGATATGATTAGGGTAAATAAACCCCCGAAATAAGAAGCTATTGCCCCCTTATTATTGGCCCCCTTCCAAAAAAAACCTGCAATGTAGGGTGCCACAATCGTAGCTAGGGATACAGCACTACTAAATACAATTAAATTATAAACATTTGCAAAAGTTAGGGCTATAACCATGGCAACCATAGCAACTATAGGAATTGATATTCTAATCATTTTTAATTTTTCTTTTGGTGTGACTCCCGGTGCAAGATATTCATATAAATTATATCCCAATAAGGTGGACACAATCAAACAATTATCTCCCACTGTGCTGATAATAGCGGCTGCCAAAGAAATAACGAATAAAGTTCCCACAAGCGGAGATAGAAGATAATTTGCCACCCAGGGTAAAACTAGTTCCGTTTGGTCCACAGGGAGTTTTAAACCATAGGAAAACATTGCTATACCAATAAATATAGGTATTAAACCTAAAATCAAATAAAATAGTCCGCTAATGGCAAAACCCCTTACTGCCGTTTTTTCGTCCTTTGCAGCTAACAATCTCTGCAATAATACCTGGCTATTTATATCCCCCAAGCCCAAGGCACTCCAGGCAGAAATATAATACATAATAGCCAAGGGACCAGTATATTTTAAATACCCCGGACTCCCCTT
>CAZUTD010000037.1:0-8786 GCA_964623185.1 uncultured Clostridiaceae bacterium | reverse complement strand
ACCACCTACCTGGTCCATAACAACCGGAAACATCAAAAATAATCCTACAATAATCAATATAAAGCTGATAGCATCTACCCTAGACAAGGCCCATAAACCACCAAAATATGTAACTATAATAACAACAGCAGTTGCAATTAATGTCGCCAATAGCATATTAAAACCCGTTGTTAAATTTACAATTATCCCTAAGGCAACCAATTGTCCTCCCAACCATCCCGTCGCAGAAATAATTTGTATTAGCATATATAAAATACCCATTTTTCTGCTGTATCTTATTTCGAAAAAATCTACCATGGTAGCATAACCTGTTTTCCTCAAACGATAAGCAAAAAATATAGCAACAAGAAACATCATTAATACAGGTCCAAATGGATCAAAGATTACTCCTTGTAATCCCCATAGATAAGCCTCTCCGGCAGCCCCCATCATGGCACCCGCACAAATCCAAGTGGCTACAATCGACGGTACCATAAAGGGTAGAGTCAATCCCCTCCCGGCTAATGCCAAATCGTCAGATTCTACAATCTTATTAGAGTACTTGAACCCCAAAAATACAACAATAGCTATATAAAAAACTAAAATTCCTAATATCCAATTAGATGTTTCAAAGACACGGATAATTGGTTCATCCATTAAAATTCCTCCCCAAAACAATAAGCCCTTTATAAAGTTTGCTTTATAACCATCTAATTATACCTACTCTTTTACAAACATGCAATTTAATAATGTAATTTTTACAAAAAAAATATAAAAAATAATTATGTATCTATATTGGCCCTAAAAATAATTTGCCAAATATAAGTTTAAGACTAGAAACATACTTTTTTACTAGAAAAATCCTTAAATATCTTACATTGGCAAAATAATTTTTATTTTTTTGCAAAAAATATATATAGATAAATATTCATTGTAAATATTACTTTAACTTAATTATTTCATAAGGAGGACTGGAGATGCCTAAAAAAACTATGTCAATATTAATGCTTGTCTTTACCATAACTCTTTTTAATATAAATGAAATAGGCGCATTCAAAAATTACAGTTCTACAAATCTCGCAAGTGAGGAAAGTATTGACTCTTTTAAGTCTCTAACAATAAACAAACAACTATGTTGAGTCACAATAAAAACATCTTAGACTATAGCATGCAAATTGAAGGCACTGAAAAACTTTTCAGTGCTTTTTTGCAAACTTTATGCCTTTTTATTTATTTGGGAATTCCCTCATTTGGTATTCTCAACAATTTGAAAAAACTGTATTGGTTTTTCTTTGCTAATAGCGGGGATTTTAATTTCTTCGTAATATTGTATGCTTGTTTTTATACCATCGGCTTCCATTAAATCAAATAGTAATGTTTTGTAGCTTGCATATCGTTTGAATGCAACAAGGTCCCCAATGGCCCTTATCATGTAAGGGGGTGCAATAGGCGTGGTGTTTACATTTATATGCTCGCCTGCTAAAGTTATTTCTGATCTGGCAGTAACCCTGTGACCATTAAGTGAAATAGCCTCAGCCCCGGACATCCTTAATTCGTTTGCCAAATTAATGAGATATCTTTTTTGTTCCATGACTCCCGCTATGTTTTCCTCAAAAATACTCTCTAGTGTAATTTCAATCCCAGGGCCAATCACCTCATGATGGCCGGCTATAACCTTATAGTCCTTTACTTTTATTTTTAAATCCTTTAATACGATATTCTCCACCGCACCTTTATCCTCGTAGGCTTCCACCTCTTTTTTTAACTCTTTTATTCTTATTTTCATGTCATCATTAGTCTTTTTTAAATCTATAACTTCCTGAACATTTTGACCATTGTCGTGTGAAAATTCCAAAGGATTATCTATGCCGCTTAAACTTTCTAAATGGATGCCTATCAAGATACCAAAGGTTATAAAGAGCAAAAATAAAATAATAGAAAGATTGGTTTTTTTCAATATACCACTTCCTTATATAATAGCGATTCAATATTTTTTCAAAAAATACTAATTTGCCTTAAAATTTCAAATCAGGATAACTATACTAGTCCGACCTTGCTTCTTACATCCTCCATGGTCTTCTCCGCCATCTCTCTGGCTCTTTGAGCACCATTTTGATAAATCTTTTCTAAATAATCAGGATTTTTAGTATAATCCTCATATTTTTCTTTGAAAGGTCTTAGACTTTCAACTAAAAGTTCGGCCAATTCGTTTTTGAAAATTCCATACCCTTTTCCTTCATATTTTGCTTCTACTTGCTCAATTGAACAATCTGCCAATTTAGCATAAATAGTGATTAGGTTCTTTATTCCAGGCTGTTCATCCCGGTAGATAACCCCACCCACATTGTCTGTAACTGCCCGTTTAACTTTTTTAATAATCTCATCATTATCATCCAATAGGAAAATTGTTCCATTGAGGTCCTCATCAGACTTTGACATTTTATTTAAGGGTTCCTGTAAGCTCATAATTCTTGCCCCAACCTTACTTATATGTATTTCCGGCAGCTCAAAAGTTTTGCCATAGGCATTATTAAAGCGTATCGCTATGTCCCTGGTTAATTCCAAATGTTGTTTTTGATCCTCTCCAACTGGTACAAGGTTGGTTTGATATATTAGGATATCCGCTGCCATTAAAATAGGATAGGTAAAAAGGCCCGCATTAATATTTTCCTTATGTCTTTCAGATTTATCCTTAAATTGGGTCATCCTGCTAAGTTCGCCCATATAGGTATTACAACTTAAAATCCAGGTTAATTCAGTATGTTGTTTGACATGGGATTGAAAAAATATGATATTTTTTTCGGGGTCCAAGCCACAAGCCAAATATTGCGCCAAAAAAGATAAATTAGCATCCCTAAACACTTTTGGATCATGTCTTATGGTCATAGAATGTAAATCAACAATTGAATAAAGACATTGATAATCGTTTTCTAGTGCCTTCCAATTTTGGATAGCACCAATATAATTTCCTAGGGTCAAACTTCCCGTTGGCTGTGCACCACTAAAAATTATTTTTTGTTTTTCCTTTGTCATTCTGCCACCATCCTTATATATTCTATAAACTAAACAAGATACTTGTTTAGATATCTATTTCATTTTCTTGTTCTAGTATTTCAATCCGTTCCTCCAACTCCCTTATTTTTTCTATAAGAAATTCCTCGTCTTCCTCTGACATAAGCCCCCTTCTCTTATCAAAATAACGCAATAATAAAATTGTAATTATTATTGGCACAAGCAACAATGTAACAACTAGTACTAAACTGAAAAATTGCAAAAGAATTCCACCCATCAAACCACCACCCACTTAATAGTATGGCCCCGTATATTGGTATTATATCATATCAGCAAGAAAATTTATCAAGCTTTTACCTAATTTTGTTTAATAATATCCATCTATGGTATAAGGATAATAGGTTAGATATTGCAAAATTTAGATTCAACTTATTTTCTTCTTTTTTATGAAGATGCTTAAGAAAATTTAAAAGGGGTGGAATAATGAAGGGTACTGTAGTTTCAACTTGGCTGACTAGTCTAAAGGTTCTCTTTAACGAAGAAATTGTAAATAAGGCTGTAAGTAACATTGGTTGGGAAATTGACAGAATTATTACTCCATTAGAAGATATACCAGATCGGGAGATTTTTTCAGTCTTTGAATACCTGTCCCAGCAAACGGGAAAGTCGATTGATTACATATGGAAAGAAGTTGGTAAGCAAAATATTTACTCCTTCCACAAATGGTTTCCTTCTTATTTTGAGAGATATAGTTTGAAGGGATTTCTGGTTATGATGGATGATGTCCATGCCCAATTAACTAAAATGATAAAGGGGGCTAATCCTCCCAGGCTTATTGCCAAGGAAATAAACGAAAAAGAAATTCAAATTAACTATATTTCTGAAAGGGGATTGTTTGATTATTTTTTAGGTCTTTTAGAGGGTAGTGCTGAGTTTTTTAATGAGACAATCAAGTATGATGTTCTTGATACCGGCACCACCAATGATGGCAAAAAGTTTTTACTTGTTAATATCCAACTAGAGAAGTCATCAGATAGGATATTAAACATGTCTTTAACAAAGATGCTGGGCCTAGGCTTCCTAAAAAGTCTGCCTTTAAAAATCAGTTTTTTTTCCAGCATTATAGTATTTATATTTTCTCTTTTGATGCGGGGTCCCGCCACCATTGCGTTTAAAGGGGTTATGGCAATCACTACCTTTGTCTCTGTTTTTATCGGAAGCACAATTGTTTTGGATCCAATGAAATATTTTGAGGAAGAAATGGACAAAATTGCTGACTATGACCTGGGTAGCAAGACTCTTGTAAAAACCAGCGATACACTAGAGAATATTTTTTCTATTTTTAATGATATAAAAAATACCATAAAAAAAGATTTTCTTTTTCTCAAGGGTGGTACGGATGATATGAATAGCTTCGTACATGAATTCTCCCTTATAGCAGAAAACATGAAGGATTTATCCGATTCTATTTCTGGTGTTGTTCACGAAGTTGCCCTAAGTGCCATGAATCAGGCTGAGGAAACTGAGGATGCGGTCCTTATATTAGACCAATATGTAACTACCCTAAAGAGGATTGTTGATGAGGAAACCAAGGGCAGGGACCAATTAGAGGATTCTGTGCATAATTTAGAAAAGTCTTTCGGAGATATAAAAAATGTTACCGCCATGATTAATGAGGTAAGGGATAATTTTGCCATTGTTAATCAACAAGGCCAGGATTTATCATCTCAAGCGGCTAAAATCATGGAAATCAGCTCTACCGTAGAATCAATCGCAGACCAAACAAATTTACTAGCCCTTAATGCAGCCATAGAAGCAGCTAGTGCAGGTGAGGCTGGTAGGGGCTTTACGGTAGTTGCCCAGGAAATTAGAAAACTAGCTGAGAACTCCAAATTTGCTGTTCAGGACATCAATACCAATCTTCTTTACTTCATTCAACAAATTGAGGGCTTTGTCAAAGAAATACAAACCCAATACAAGCAATTAGAATCAAGTAATGAAACATTGGAACAAGTTACAGTTGACAACCAAGCTTCAACCAATCAAATCGTTGATGTGTCTAATATTATTGTAAAACTAATTAATGAGCTATCTATCGAAACTACAAACTTGACCAATGTTATAGAAAATATCCACGCCCTAGCAGCTATATCAGAGGAGAATTCGGCTGCCTCACAGGAGATGAGTTCCAGTGTTACCCAATATTCAGAAAAAGTTAAGGAATTGTTAGATAACATTGCTTTACTAAATTCCTTAACCAACAACTTTAAGCTAGAGTTGCAAAAATATAAAATTTAATTTTTATGCAGGTTTAACCCCCTAGCCTTTAATATTAAAATTAAAAACTAGGGGGTTACTTATTTTTGTAATATATATTCTCTTCTACTATTGTGATTTATCCTAATAACTCCTCTATCCTATCCCTGTCAAAACCCACAATGGTTTCACCATCAATTTCTACTACAGGAACGGCCATAATTCCCTTTTTCATTAATTCCTTCCGAGCTTCAGCATCTGTTTGTATGTTTTTTTCTATGAACTCTACTCCTTTTTCTGAAAGAAACTCTTTCACTGTATGACAATGAGGGCAGGTGTTACTTGTAAATACAATCACTTCTTTTTCCATGTTTTTTCCTCCCTATAAAAATTATTTTCTTATATATCTCTACCCATTATATCTTTGAAATAACCAAACAAAACTATCTGGTTGAAATTAAACAGATTAAAATTCAATCCCTTTAAAACTACTGGCCTGCCTATGATTGCCCTAAATAATCCTTTATGCCCCTGCGTATTTCACTCCTTGTGTATAATGGGTCTCCATATTCTTTTATATTATTATATTGTATTAATTCAATAATAGCCTTAATATTGTATTTATTTATTTCGCTAATGCTATCAAAAAATCCTTTTTCCCTATCTAGTATTTCAATAAAAGATATTATATCAATTTCTTGATACATTATATCACTCTCCTGTTAAACTATTATTTTTTACATAATACAATTTCTAACTTAAAATTCTACATCATCTTTAGGTTTTAGCTTCTATATCCTATCTTATCCAAGATTTTAATTTTTTCATGTCCCTAATTAATATTTTTTTACCCTGAATACTTATGGACCCTTCTTTCCTAAACTGACTTAGGGCCCGACTAACCGTTTCCCTAGCAGTTCCAATCATATTTGCCATTTCTTGTCTTGAAATATTTAGCCTTATTTCTATGCCATCCTTGGTTTTTGTTCCATGGTCCTCAGCAAAGGTAATAAGGATCCTAGCTATCCGCATATAAGTATCTCCCAATGCCAATTCCTTTACTTTTTGCTGGGAGGTGAATAATTTTTTGCTAAAAATTTTAATAATTCCAAGTGCAATGTCAGAATTGCTGGTAATTAAATCTTCCAAATCCTTATTTCTTATCATACCAATTTTTGCGTCCTCTATTACCTCCGCCGTTGCTGGGTAGTGAATATCGTTGAACAAGGTTACCTCAGCAAAAACATCTCCCGTAGTCAAAATCGTGAATATATGCTCCCTGCCATCAGCTGTAATTTTATATACCTTTACCTTACCTGACTTCACCAAGTAAAAAGCCTCTCCTGGGTCGCCTTCTAAAAAAATAATATCCCCCTTCTTATAAGTCTTTTCAATAGCTATTTTACTTATTTTTTCTATATCCACAGAAGATAATTCTGAAAAGGCTGGTATTTTTCTTATAATATCTAAACTAATATGTTTCAAGACAATCCCCCTTTGTAGTCTTTATACTACAAAACTATTTGTAACAAACTTTTAAAGCTATTTAATATTATATCCTCCCACTTTAAAAAATAAACCGCAAAGACAAAATGGATAATACATCTCTTTTTTTCCAAAGGATCTATTATCCAATAATAAAATATGTAAATTCAAGTTTTAAATTAGTAATCCGATGTCTATGCTGGTATATCTTATCTATTTTACCATTAATTTTAGCGTGTGTTTAAAAACTCAACCTATTTTGCACATACGCAATAACGCTGCAATCCTAAAAGTTCTGCCGCTCCCGCTACAGTAGTTCCGTAAAATACAACCGGCTTATCCCTATTTAAAAAATTAACAATCGTTCCGTTAACAACCGTACTACCCGTTGCAATGACAAGGTCGCACCAATCCAAAATATCTTCCAAAGTTTTTTCCCCATCCTCCACCCTAACACCGAATTCCATAGTCCCTATACGATCCTTATCTAAATCCAAAACACGCATTTCATAGTTGGAAGCTAACTTTTCCAAAAATGAAGGTTGAAATCCTATAAGGGCTATTTTGGGATTCCCATATTCATTAGCTATATATTCAATAAATTGTTCTGCACAATCCTCTGGTTCATTATCCTTACAATGAACAGTGAAATCAATTTTCCCTAAATACCTTAATACCGCATTAAGAGAAGCAATAAAAACCGCTCGATCAAAATTGCTTGTAATTGGACGATAAAGAACATCTTTTAGACTTCCCTCAAAATTGCTGGGCATATCAGTAAAAGCCTGTCCAAAAGACCTTCTAAACTCTGCCTGCATAAGTTTTTCCTTGCCTTTTATAAGCGGAAAATCCTGTCTATCTGGATTGCCAATAGCCTCTTTTGCGGTAAGTGGTCTGCCTCTTATAATAATATCTTCCTCAAGTAAATTATTATCCATAGCTAGTTTTAAGAATTTTTCTCTTAAATCTTCGAATAATTCATCCTTATTGGTCATTTTTCCCTTTCCCCCTATCTTTCCCACAGTTTGAAATTGATTAAATACCATTTGCAATTAATATTAATAAAAAAATGACTCCTCCCCCCGGAAAAGTCAAAAAATAAACACTTATCTTTTTCCCCTTTCCAAAACAGGAGGCTTAATCGTTTCCAATTAAACCCATCGGCCTTTATCCATACCTCTTGGAGACAACAGGGTTAAAGGCTCGGAGATAAAAGTTAGATATATCTATATATGCTATGCTAATTTTAGCATAATTACAAGTCTATGTCAATTGCAGCCAGTATAGAGTATAGATGCAATACAGATAAAAACCCCTATAATTTATATGCTTGTAGTTTATGCTAATTTCCCTGTATGCTTATCTAATGCATAATTCCACTTCCCGCATTTATCCCCCCATCGGGCGATAATTTTTCCATCCTCAATAATTTCCAGCACTTCACACATATTAGAACAATCCCTACATTCAATACCCCTGACACTATATCCAGCATTGATGATTTTAAATCCATTAAAGTTTGTCCGAGGATTTTTCACTGAGTTTTCCTTGGCTAGTAAACAACAACCTATGGCCCCCATAACATCATGGTTGGGTGGTACATAAATCTCTAGTCCCAGTGCCTCCTCAAAGGATTTTTTTATCCCTATATTTGCTGCAACACCGCCTTGGAAAACAACAGGTCCCACAATTTCTTTCCCCTTACCAAGATTATTTAAAAAATTCCTTACTAGGGCATCACAGAGACCCTTAATAATATCCTCCTGATTATGACCCAATTGTTGTTTATGAATCATGTCTGATTCAGCAAAAACAGCACATCGACCTGCAATTCTAACAGGGTTTTGCGATTTTAAAGCCCTTTCCCCAAAATCCTGGATATCTATTCCCATTCTGGCAGCCTGCCTATCTAGAAATGAACCTGTCCCTGCTGCACACACCGTATTCATAGCAAAATCACTGATAATATTGTTTCTTAATAATATTATTTTGGAGTCTTGCCCCCCTATTTCAATTATAGTTTTTACACCATCTACAAAATTTAGGGCTGCAAT
>CAZUTD010000036.1:0-11035 GCA_964623185.1 uncultured Clostridiaceae bacterium | reverse complement strand
GGTAGCCCATCAAGAAGATATTGAAGTAATTATTGATGATGGTCTCTTAATTAAGGACAATAAGGTCCTAGCTGGTTCCTCTGCCAAAAGGGAAACAACAAGAATGGGTGCAATTAAAAGAGCTTTGTTTATAGATGTGGGCCATCGCAACCAAGTAATAAAGGCAATTAAAAAGGAAAAGCCAGAGGCTATATTAATTTTGGGAACATCTGAAAAAATGGTAGAATCTATTGCTAAGACTTTGCAAATAGGAGAGATAACAGAAAGGGCTTTTATTGAAGAAATAGCCACGGAGGAAGATCTTAAAATAGCCCAAAAAATACGCCGTAAAGAAGGCAAACATGTAATCCCTGTGCCTACCTTTGAAATAAAAAAGGATTTTTCAGGTTACTTCTTAAATCCTCTGAAGGTCTTTAAAAAGTTTGGCAAGGGTGACCCGCAAGAGGCAGAGGAAAAGTCTGTTGTAAGGCCTACATTTAGCTATATGGGTAAATATATAATTTCTGATAAGGTGATTAAGGATTTAATTTATTATGCCGCTAATAAGGTTATTGGAACCTATGAAATTGACAAGATTGATATTGATAATAAGGACGCAGGTTTAATTATTGAAATGGATGTAAAGATTGTATATGGAAATCCCATCAGGCCCCTAATCAAATGTTTGCAAAATCAGGTTAAATATGAAATAGAGGAGATGACTTCCTTTAATATCCTGGCTGTAAATGTATATGTAAAGAATTTAGTTGTTCGTGAGTAGATTTATTTACAACTTTCTAATCTGTATGTTATAATTGGTGTTAAAGTTGAGTATTGTTTTAAGTGGATGGGAGAAGAAACCTAACACACTAGGAGTTTTCAAAATATTTAATCATCTTAATAAAAGGACAAAATTTTGCTAGTTCACAAGCTATCATTATTTTAGTCAGTATTAAACAATTTGTTGGGGGAGTGTTGAAAAATGAAGGAAAAGAATGTCAATGTCTTAGAGACAGCACAAAAACAGGTAAAGCAGGCATGCGATAAGTTGGCTACTGATCCCGCAGTTTATGAAATCTTAAAAAACTCAATGAGGACATTAGAGGTGTCAATTCCGGTAAGGATGGACGATGGAAGTGTTAAATCTTTTATTGGCTATAGGGCCCAGCACAATGATGCAATAGGCCCATTTAAGGGTGGAGTCAGGTTTCATCAAAATGTAAACATGGACGAAGTAAAAGCTCTTGCTACCTGGATGACATTTAAATGCGGTGTTATGGGTGTTCCCTATGGTGGAGGAAAAGGCGGGGTTATTGTTGACCCATTCCAATTATCAGAGGGAGAGATGGAGAGACTGGCCAGGGGTTATGCACGGGCAGTGGCTCCGATTGTTGGTGAAAAAATTGATATTCCAGCACCAGATGTTGGAACTAACGGACAATTAATGGCTTGGATGGTTGACGAACATCATAAGACAACAGGCAAGTTTGAACCCGGAGCCTATACTGGAAAACCTGTGTCTTTTTATGGGTCTTTGGCAAGAACAGAGGCAACAGGATATGGTATAGCAAATATTGCTAAAAACGCCGCTGAAAAGCTAGGGATGGATATTTCCAAATCAACCATAGCCCTACAGGGTTTTGGAAATGTGGGGAGTTTCACGGCCAAATATATTGATGAATTGGGCGGTAAAATAGTGGCGGTTGCCGACCATACAGCCGGTTTGTATAATAGCCAGGGTTTTGATATACCAGCCTTAGCTGAGTATGCAAGGGAACATAGGTGTATTAAAGGTTTTACCGGATATGAAAGCGAATTTCCCAAGGAAGAAATTATTACATACGATGTAGATATTTTATTACCTTGTGCCTTGGAAAATGTAATCACAGTTAATAATGCAAAAGATATTAAGGCCAAACTTATAACTGAGGGAGCAAACGGACCTACTACTATAGAAGCTGATGAAATCTTAAATAAAAGGGGTATTCTTGTAGTACCAGATATCCTCGCCAATGCAGGTGGTGTAACAGTATCTTACTTTGAGTGGGTACAAAACCTAATGAGGTATTCCTGGACATTTGACGAAGTACAGCAAAAACAGGAAGACTCTATGCTAAAGGCATTTAATGATATTTGGAATCTCAAAGAGGAACATGGGGTAAGTATGAGGATGGCAGCATATATGATGGCAATTAAGCGGGTCGCTGATGCAATGAAGCTCAGGGGTTGGTATTAGAATATAAAAAAATAAATTTTAAAACATCCGGATTCTTTAATATAGAAACCGGGTGTTTTTTTATGCAAAAAAATATACTTAAGCCTTGAAATGCATAAGTTTCATAAAGATGGAAACAATTTTAAATAATTAATTTCTATTCATATTTTTAAATAAGGAAACATATCTTTAAATAGTCTATGTAGAGGAAACAAAAGAGGTTGAGGGGGTAAATCCTTGAATAAAAATACTGGCAGGGAATTATACAGAGAGATTAAATCTTTAATAAAACAATCTGAATCCGTTAAGATGCTGGTTATTTATAGGTGGATATCTTTGGCCATTACTTCCATATTTTTTTATTATATGGCTTAAATGAATATTTTCTTGGACGCAAGATTTTCATTATAGGCTGCATAAGTCTATCTTCAATTATTTTAAATTATTTATATGTTGAAAATGAGGGTTTGGATGGGAATATAAAGTTATTAATCATAACTGAAACTATTGGAAACTCATTGATATTGATACCTTCAGGGGGGTTGAACAGCCCCTATGTGTGGTATGCGATAAACACAATACTAATTGCGTCAATAAGGCTTGGTCCAGGATATTGTTGGGTTAATTTATTTGTTTATTTGTTTAACTCCACCTACATTTCAAGATTTATATGGGAAGATAGGGGAAGTTTTACCAGGGTACTGGCTGGTGAATCAAATTTAATACTTAGTTTTATTTTGATTACAGCTATTATTCAAATCTTATCAAAACATCTAAAGGGGATTGAGGAAAAGAACCTTAAACTTTTAGACCTAAATAATCAATTAACTTTAGCAAATAAAATGGTTCAGGATAATATGGACTACCTTATGGAACTTTATCAAACGGTAGGGATTTTTTCAGCCCAGGAAAATCTTAATGAATTTGTTGAACTTATTTTAAATTATAGCAGGAGGATTTTAAAGGGCAATACATTCATATACCTACATCCACTTATAAAAAAAACCCAAGAAACAATAAAATTAAAGAATGGATGTATGGAATTGGATGAGGAAATGCTTGACGAAATTTCAAAGAATTGGGACATGATTGTAAATAGTGAGGACCCTATAAAAATTTCAGTAGATGGTAGAGGATTATTTTTAACTTGTATCAGGTGCAATTATAAAGTTTATGGGGTACTGGGAACAGATATTGCAGAAAAAAATGATGGAAGCCATGATATACACATAATGGAACAGTTGAAATTTCTGGGAAGTTTAAGTGCTATGACATTAAAAAAATTTGAACTAGACCAGGTGAATGAAGAATTATTAATAAACCAGGAGCAGAACAGGATTGCTAATGAAATCCATGATGGTATATTACAAAAACTTTTCGGTATATCCTGCAGCATATTTGAGGCAATCAGACAATTGGATGCGGATGGCAGCAGCAAGATAGGGGCAGAATTGAATATGGTAAGAGGCTGTATTAATAATGTTATGAAAGATTTAAGAACTACAATTTATGGTTTAAGTTGGAAAAAGGATGGCATAAATAATTTTATAGTAAATATTGATAACTATATCAGTGAAATAGAGATGTTAAACAATATAAAAATTGATTTTAATATAGAAGGTAACCACGAGTTATTGTCCATCATGCACAAAAAGGCTATTTACAGAATAATATGTGAGAGTGTAGGCAATGCAGTTCGTCATGGCAGGTCTAAGTATGTAAGGGTTAGGCTAAGTATTGATGCAAATATTATCTCTTTGGAAATTATAGATAGGGGAATAGGTTTTGAATTTCCTGAAATGGACAAAGATGGGTTGAGGGGTATGGGGATTAGAAATATTCATCAATTAGTTAATTCTTTAAATGGCGTAATAGATTTTAAAAGCAGGCTTGGACAAGGGACACTAATAAATATAATGATTCCTAATGGAATGAGGAAAATGTGTAAGGAGGAAGCCCTATGAAAGTGTTGATTGTTGATGATCATCCATTGGTAAGGAGGGGGATATCCGCTGCATTGGGGTATGACGAAAAAATTAAAGAAATAAAGGAAGCTGGAACCGTTGAGGAAGCAATGACAGTTATGACTGATGACCTGCCGGAAGTGACCATTATTGATTTAAATCTGGGGGAAGAGGATGGATTTGAAATAGTAAAAAAAACAAGAGAAAAAAACATTGCAACAAAATTTATCATAATAACTTCTTCATCCAGGAAGGATGATTTTTTTAGGGCACAAGAGGCAGGGGTGGATGGATATATATTAAAGGAAGCTTTTGCTGAGGATATTTTATATGGATTTAACCTTGTAACCAGGGGCAAAAAATTTTATGACCCCGAAATAATACACTGTAAAATTAATGAAGAAACTAGGGGCTATTTAAAGGAGTTATCTCCTCGTGAACAGGATGTGCTTAAAGAAATCGGAAAGGGATTTAGTAATATAGAAATAGCCCAAAGACTTTTTATATCTGAGCATACAGTAAAAAAACATGTTAGTAATATCCTATATAAACTTAATTTAAATCATAGGACGGAGGCGGCACTATATATAAATAATATATCCATGAATTTTCAGATGGCCAGGGATAGGTAGGCCGTGGAGTTCTTTTCGGGAAAGCTCTTTATTCCAGTGGATTTATTATTAAAACCTATGGTTGGAAGCTTAGAAGAGAGGGGTGATTAATAAGTGTCAAGGAAAGGAAGGTTTTTCAAGGCAAGGCATATCATTTTTATTTCTCTTATTGTGGTATTGAATATTTTGGGTGTAGGCTACGGTTATTGGAATGACGGCTTACAGGTGCAGACGGGAATTTATACTGGGGAAATCCAAATAGAATTTGAGGGCCATAATGTAGAGGGCGATTTTGGTGGGGCTGGGGGACTAGAGGTGAATTTTGGGGATGACTTAATAAGCATCGGCGGTGAGGTGGCTCCAGGTTATACAGGCAGATTAAACTACTATATTAGAAATAAAGGAAGTATTCCTATCATGGTTAATGGTGAAAGGATTGAGCCGGGTGAATTAAGCAATCAACAAGAGGTAATAATCCAGGCTGATATGGATAATCTGGAAAGTTTAATTATTGAGGATTTTTTGGATATAGAACAATGTAAGCAATAAAAATTCAAATATGGCGGGGGTCAGCATGGAGGTGTTAATGTGAAAAAGAAGATGCTTGTTATTTTGCTTAGCTGTCTTATGGCTATCTTATTGGTATCGGGTGGATATGGATATTGGAATAAGACAATAGCAATAAGGGGTTTTATTAGCGTATTTGACCCTGGTCCGGAAGAGACAGAGATAGAAAGCATGGGATTGGACATATCTGGCGGTGGTGGTGGGGATTTTGCAAAGGAAATAACCCATGATGAAGATGTGGAATTGGATATGGTAGGGGAAGAAGGTACAGAAGAAGTATTGGTAGGGGAAGACGACCCCCATATGATAAGTGATAGGGTTGAGATAGTAGATACTATAGGCTCTAGGGAGTTATCGACTGAAGAAAGTATTAATTCTGTCGGGGATGACACGAGTGCAGGGGACGGTTACGCTAGTTATGGGGAGGCAGGAAGCGACGAAAATGATGCAAGCGAATCAAGTGAATCTGCCAGTTCAGAGAGTGATGCAGGTGGATCTGATGATACTAGCGACTCAGATGATACTAGCAATTCCGGTAATCTAACCGATGAAGGATAAAAAAGGATATTGGGGGACTAAGGATGATTTCAAACAGATGGTTGCCAACACAAAGGTCGTGGGTACGAAGCTTTTTACTTACGGTGCTTATAATAATTTTATACATTATTGATAATTCATCTATTAGGACCCTTGTAAAAGGCGGGCTGTATAACAACTTTATAAAACCTATTCTTTGGATTGGCCTTGCCCTAGTGGCATGGTCTTTTCCACTTATTCATCCAAGAGCTAAGTTAAAATATAGGAGCTTTTTGAAACTATGGGCTTTTAATTTTGCCATTATATTCATAATTATTTCTGCCCTAGCGGGGTTAATCGACGGTTTCGGTAAAAGCCCCTATAGCCAGACACCCAAGGGGATTATAATGAATATAATTTTTGTTGGATCTGTATTGATAGCTGGAGAATTTGTTAGGGCAACAATTATAAGCAATTGGACTCTTGATGAAAATTATTTTGTTTTTCTTTTAACTAGCCTATTAATGACTATTAGCAAAATTCCCTTAGGTAGATTTATCGGATTGGGGGGACTAGCTGATATAGTAAAATTTAGTGCTGAATATTTTGCACCAGAGTTGTCACACAATTTACTGGCTACATATTTAGCTTTTATTGGAGGACCATCAGTCTCCCTAATTTATTTAGGAACTATTCAAATTTTTCACTGGCTATCTCCCATACTCCCCAACTTAAAATGGATTACAAGGGCCTTTATTGGAGTGCTTTGCCCCATATTTTCCCTAATGGTGATTCAGGCTATGTATTTAAAAGAAACAGGGGCAATAAAAAAACATGACAAGGATGATGGGGAGCTGGTAGGGTGGATGGTTACAAGCCTTCTTTCCATAGCTATTATCTGGTTTGCTGTGGGGGTTTTCCCCATATATCCGTCGGTTATTGCAACGGGAAGTATGGAACCTATGATTTATCCGGGCGACCTTATACTTGTGAAAAAAATAGGAACTATCGAAGAACTTGATAATCTCCAGCCTGATGATGTTATACAATTTAAAAAAGATGGCATATTAATTTCCCACAGGATTATTAAAACTATTTATGATGAAAACAATCAAAAAACCTACCGTACTAAGGGCGATAATAATAATGCTGTGGATAGGGAGGCGGTTTTACAGCAAGAGGTTAGGGGAAGAATTATCCGCGTGATACCTAAAGTTGGTTGGCCAACCCTCCTAATGAAAAGCAAAGAGTGAATAGGAAAATTTTAAGATATTTAAGACAGGGTTTCCTGTCTTCTATTTTATCATTTTGGGGATATGGGAAGACACTACTACAAAAGTAGTAGGTGAATGGCACAAGAGAGTTAATACAAAACAACACCTTCTAGTTAATGGAAAGTCTACTTTTGCAGGGCGAGGAAAGCTCCAAATAGTTCTATAATCATAATGTGGTTAGCTAGTAAAGTTTTCTAACCGATATTACAAAACGTTTATAGAAAAAAGGAGAGATATTAATGAAAAATCAAGATTTTTGGCTTTAATTTTAGTCGTGGCAATTATGATGCTGGGTGCAGGCTATGCCTATTGGACACAAGACTTGACCATTGAAAACACAATTACAACTGGGGTTTTAAAAGTAGTATTTGAAAATCCAAGCCTAGAAGTGGATGAATATATGGATTGGACAGAAAGCAATGTGAGTTCATTTGAAATCAGTGATGTGGATGGCTATGAATTGGAACTGATTTTGGAAGATGCATACCCAGGGGCAGAGGCGGAATTAAGCTTTGATCTAGTTAATCAAGGAACTATGAAGGCAAATGTTAAAGGGTTTGGTCTAGCAGAGGAATCTGTGAATGCAGACTTATTACTTTGCAAAAGTGTCACAGTAGATGGAATTTTTAAAGATGGAAACAAGACATTATCAGAGGTTTTTGAAAATCTAAAAATAGGAATCGAACCCGAAGAAACAGCAGAAGTTGTTATAGTGCTCCAAATTGACCCTGATGCAGACAATGAGAGCCTACCACAAAATCAAGAAGCGATCTCATTTACTGTCAATGCTATGGTTCACCAATACAACGACTTATAAAAACAGGGAATAGGAACTATCTCATGTGGTAAGAATTAACAGTAGGTCAGGATATTGATGACTTAGGTTAGGTGAAGTTTTATTATAATGAAAATGAAGAGGTGTTAATATGAAAAAAACAAGATTTATTGCAGTAGTCTTGATTGTTGCAGTCATGGCAATAGGTGCTGGTTACGCATATTGGACTCAGGAATTAAATATTAAAGGCACAGTTGAAACAGGCGAGCTAAAGGTTGAATTTGTTGAATTAGAATGCTTAAAGGACCATGGTGGATATGATAATATCCTATGCCCATGTGTAGATGACTATATAAATGTTGACCTAAATATGGAAAGCAATAGGTTGAGTGCTAGTTTTGAAAACATATATCCTGGTGCGGGTGGCTATATAAGATTTAGAATTGCTAATACAGGAACAGTGCCAGCTGTTGTAAAAGGCATAACACCAGAAAATGTTGTTGGTAGAGATCTTTTGGATGAATTTGAATATATAATCCATAGTTTAAGGGTATATACACCAAAATTTAAAACACTTCCAGTTGGTTTTGACTGGCGCAACTGGAAATGGATCTATGAAAACTTTGATTATACAGATATAGCTATAGAAGGATTGCCAATACATGCAAATAATTTCGATGATTTTGTAGCTATCTTGGCTGATAGATTGGATAATCATGTGTTACAACCCTATGCATTCTTTGAAATCAATGGAGAGGGTTCCGGCTACGATATTATATTAGACGGGAAAAACACAAGCAACGAGAGTATGCCACAAGGTGAAACACTTGGTTTTGACCTGCTTATTAACTTTGAACAAAGGCATTAAAATAAGTTAGATAAGGTAAAAAACTTTTGAAATAATTTAAATGAGAAGGTTAGGAATATTATTTCCTAACTTTTTCAAATTAAAGGCAACTTACAAAAAATGGTGAATAAATAATAAATAAGAAACTATAGGGGGATGCCTAGATGAAAGTTAAGATTGATAAGAAAACAAGGATTATTGTAGGAGTTATTATTTTCGGGATTTTATTCGCCTCATCATTTTTCTTGTATGGGGAATACAGGCTACCACAATACACTGATCAAGAGGCCTCCCTATACACTTGTAATAATAAAACGGCCATTGATTATAGGGTTTTTTAAGACCCAACCTATTATATAGGGAAAATAGCTTAGGTGAAGGAGAAACCTACATTACAGAGTTTGTTGATTATATCCAAGCAAACTTTTCTTATAGTTTTGATGCAGATCAAGAATCTAAAATTACAGGTAGTTATGAGATTATAGGAGAAATAGAAGGGTATATGGGCCAGGATGAGACTTACAAGACACTTTGGAAAAAACAAAATATTTTGCTGCCCAAGAAGGAACTTGAAGGTCTTGGGAAAAGCTTATCAATAGAAAAAACATATTCCTTAAACATTCATGAATTTAATGAATTTGCAAGAAGTGTGATAGAAGCATCCAAAATTACTTCTAGCATAAAATTAACAGTATTTATAAATGTGGATATGGAGGCAGCCACCGACCAAGGTCTTGTGGCAGACAAGATAAGCTCAACTATGGTGGTACCATTGAACACTTCCTATTTTGAAATAGGCGGGGACTTAATAAATGAAAAAGTGAATGGAATTCATGAAACTTTGCAGATACAGGTCCCTATGGATAAGAAAAAAATCATTTTATCTGGTGGGATAGGAATACTATGCCTTTGTGGCCTCCTATATCTATATTTTTTCACGGAGGGTTTGGGGCCAAGAAGTCCACTAGAAAGGAAACTGAAAAGAATATTCAAAAATTATGGTAATCGATTGGTAGCCCTAAATAATGGCCTAGTTACATATGATAACAACTGTAGTGAGGTAAAGTCAATAGAGGATTTGGTTCGTATATCCGATGAAATTTGCAAGCCTATCATGTATAGATACAATGACGATTTTACAAGAATATCCAAGTTTTATCTTGTAGATGGGGAGAAAACATTTGTATTTGACATTAATAAAATCATAGAAAATAACCAACTGAAAAGGAAGGCAAGTAGCAAGCCATAAATTACTCTACCTGCAAAAGTCAATACTACTTTGGCATTATAAAAACTATTCAAAAGTAGTATGGTAAAGCAACCCTTTGCAGGGGGAAAAAATAATTTTTAAAAGGTAAGATATATAAGGATAGAGATATTATTTTGTAAGGAATGAGGTGATATTTATGAATAGTAAAAAGGGATTTTTAAAAATGTTGGGAACATTCCTTGTACTTATATTGCTTGTGGGGATTTTTGCAGGCGATATTATGGGACTTACCTATTCGGCAAAGACTGGAACCAGTCCCGATGTAATTGTAACCATCAATAAGAGCGGGGAAATTTTGCAGGAGGGTAATCTTTTAGGGGATAAACTATGGTATCCAGGGATGGAAAAAGTAGGAGTTATCAGGATTGACAATCAATATAGACCAATAAAGGGAGCTAGGCTGGGAGTAAATGTTGACCTGGTCAGGGTAGGGGAAGGGTATAACTGGGATATGGTGAAAAATTCATTCCTGCAAAATATGAAACTCAGCATAAACCAGGGGAAATTAGCTATATTTGATAAGGAGATTATCAAAAATAAATCTTTGGGGGACCTATCAGTTGATAGCGAAACTACCAATGATGATGGAGGCAAATTTTCTATCAAGAAAAACGACTTTATTGATTTGCAATATAAATTATGGATGGACGATGAGGCAGGAAATGAGTTGCAGGATTTATCAGCAAATATTTCCATAACCATGAGACTAGAGGAAAGTGTTACCGATAATGGTAATGGAGATGATAATAACAATGGTGGCGGTAAGGATAAACCAGTTATTACAGAGCCGAAAGAACCCAAGGATAAGGAAGAAGATTTTCAAACGCCGACTGATTTAATAATTTCGGGGAAAGCTCATTGGGCCCATGATTGCATTATTACCCTATTAAGACATGGGGTAATCCGTGGTTACCCGGATGGGACCATAAGACCGGACCAAGCAATTACCAGGGCTGAATCTGCTGCCCTGATTGCAAAAGCATTAAAATTGGAAAAACGAGATGGATTATCTACTGG
>CAZUTD010000035.1:0-11066 GCA_964623185.1 uncultured Clostridiaceae bacterium | reverse complement strand
TTGATGCCTTGATGGCAGCTAATCCGGGCGTTAATCCCGAAAGGTTGCAGATTGGCCAAATTATCTGTATACCAGGAACCACACCACCACCTACACAAACATGCCCCACCTTGAGGGTTGGGAGTAGAGGACCAGATGTACGAAGATTGCAACAACTTCTAAAGGATGCAGGTTTTGATCCGGGGGCAATTGATGGGGTTTTTGGGTCAAAAACCCAAGCAGCTGTTATAGCCTTCCAGAAAAGTAAAAATCTCGTGCCGGATGGTATTGTAGGCATTAAGACATGGACTGCATTGGGGGTCAACTGTGGATCACCCAAACCGCCAACCTGTCCAAGTGGCTCCACCGCTTATACTATTAAATCAGGAGATACATTATACAATCTTGCTAGAAGATTTGGCACAACAGTAGAGGCTATTACAAATGCCAATCCCGGCATAAATCCAAATAATTTACAGGTTGGCCAGGTTATTTGCATACCGGGAAGAGGATAGAAAGAGAGCAGACTATCTGAAATAAAGGATTAAATAATTGTTTATGTGGAATAGGGGTTC
The DNA here is from genome assembly GCA_964623185.1 of uncultured Clostridiaceae bacterium. GTDB lineage: Bacteria > Bacillota > Clostridia > Peptostreptococcales > Natronincolaceae > CAYMGQ01. Next base: position 10,512 of record CAZUTD010000035.1, on the reverse strand, counting down.
TTATTTAAAAGGGCCCTTATTTTAATGTAGTTTTACTGGTGAAGGTAAATCAAAGTGGTCTCCCTAGCCAAAGTCTTGAATAAGACCCGAATTTATGCTGGAAACACTTATTTCTAGTAAAGGCCGCTTATATACGCAGGTGGATTCTAGATTCTAAGGCAGGAGAATTCTAGGACAGGGTAGAATATATAAGTAGGGTATGAGAATAAATTTTAAGCAGAAAAGGGATGTTCTTATGAAAGGTATAGTAAAAGGCGTAAGTTTTTTCATTATAGTATTTTCCTTGACGATTTTTGTATCTGCCAATGCAGGCCCCACATTTTGGCAGGGTTATCCCTCCTCGTCAGTCATGTTAATCGATGAGGATTCGCCAATTAGAGTCGATAAGGAAAATCTTATTTTTGATTTTACAGATGAGGGTTTTTTAGACTATTCGATAAATGCTAGGGTAACTGCAAACTATAAGATGAGTAATCCGACAGGAGAAATATCAAAGGTCCAAATGGCCTTTCCGTTTATAGCTAGTATTGACAGGCTAATTGCAAAGGATATAGTTGTAAGCTTTGATAAAAAGGAAATACCCTATAACATATATATTGGCAGCACTATTAGGGGTTACGCAGGTCCCTTTAGTGAGTCTAGCCATACAAATTACGATTTTGTAGATATATTGAACACTATTACAAATGAAGCCTATAGGGCAGAGAGCTTTAAACAAACTGACAAGGGCAAACTCTATACTATTGATGTAAAACCAGGAAGGGATCAAGGAATTAATTTTGCAATTGATTTTGATTTTGATTATGAAAAAACTAATATTCTTATTGATGGATTCAACGGATATGGGAGAGAGGATGGTAAAACAAAACTTACAGCCTGGTGCTACAAGGCCGAAATATTAGAAATTTTTGTCTTGGGCGGAGACATTAATTTTAAGGTCAGTGGATATATGGACGGTGGTTTAGAAGAAAAAACGGATTTGTTTGATTATGAAGTTTTAACTGATGAGGTCGAAATAGGACAATATCTAATGACTTATATAAATAGTGATGATGAAAAAGACAAGAATCAGATTCGAGATACCCAGTTATATAACCTATATGCAAGGGCCCTGGATGAATATTGGATGAAACATGCGGGGCTGACCACTAAAAATGATTTGCTGTCTGAACAATATCAGCAACGAATATTAACCCTTGTTTATACAGTTGAATTTTTGGAAAATAGTTATAGCGACCTATGTATCAGCTATAATACATCTGGGACTATGGATAGGCGCAAAACACCCAAACCATTGTATAGTTTTGATTACATTTTAAATCCTGCCAAGAATTGGGAGAGTTTTAAGGATTTAAATATAGAAATTATTCCGCCGGCAGAGGCACCATATATTGTGGATAGTAATATTCAATTTACAAAAAAAGATGGGATCTACACGGCTAGATTAGAAGATTTACCGGAAGATGATCTGACTTTTACCCTTTATGAAAAGGAAAAGGTGGGCCTATCAGATAAGATATTAGGGAGCTTACAAAGAAAATTTGGTTATTTTACCCCCATTATAGTTGGGGCTATTATAATTTTTATAATAGCTAGCATAATTCTTATTATCTTTAAATCTAAAAAAACGGAGGCAAGATAAAAACAGGAAAGGAAATTATACTTATTATGATGAATATAATAAAAGAACGAAGGAGTGTAAGAAACTATTTAGACAAAATGGTGGAAGAAGAAAAAATCTTTAACTTGTTAGAAAGTGCTAGACTTGCACCCTCGGGTAAAAATACTCAACCCTGGCATTTTATCATAGTTAGGTCGGAGAGTAACAGGGCAAAGCTTGCCCAAGTGTCCCAAAAACAAAAGTGGATGCTTTCAGCACCTGTTTTTTTAGTTGCTGTGGCAGATGTTCGCTCAAGGATTAAGGATGATATTGATATATTTCTTGATGAAAATAGTCCATCCCATGAGTTAAAACAGATAATTAGGGATACTGCTATAGCTGTGGAACATATGGTTCTTATGGCCCAAGGTCTTGGTTTGTCCACTTGTTGGGTTGCATGGTTTACCCAAAAGGATATTAGGCCGATTTTAAATATACCCTCTGATAAATATGTTGTTGGCATCCTCACTATAGGCTATGGCGATGAAAAACCCAAGGCCCGTCCAAGAAAAGCACTTGATGAAATGATACATATAGAAACTTGGTAGAATAAAGAACTTGCTGTATAAAGCGACTAAAATTGGATTTATTAAGCTTGATTGATGCTAGTGTTAAGCTTGTTTGAAATATTCAGTGTATTAGCAAAAGAAGTGATTAGGCTTATGGAATGAATATTTAGGACAAATTATTATTTAAATGACAAGTTGAATAAACTTTGATACTTCTCGATAATGAGAAGTATTTTTATTGGTCGTATATTTAAGCTATTGCAAAGAAAGACAGTTATATACCTAAAAAAACACTTGATGGGAAATCCATGTTAACTTGTATTTAATTTCAATATAACTAAGGTAAGCTATATAAATTTAACATGCGATTTAATAATCGCAATTGGTTTTTAATTAAGAAAACATAATTATAATTTTCTATTTAGGCTCATAGAGTATAATACCATGTTTTTAGGGGGTATAGGGGTGAGAAGAAAAATTATAAGGGCTGGGGTATTATTCCTATTTGTGGGTATTATTCTTTTAGGAATAAATATTATAAGGAATATACCAAGTTTTAAGGAGGGTAGAAAAATCCCCGCAGCCAAAAATACTGGGGAATATTTTAACCAATATATTATATGGGAATTTCAAATGATACAGAAGAATCCAGATTATAACAATTTAAGAATACTGATTGATATATCAGAAAAAACATTATATCTATTAGATGCTAGTAAATTAATAAAAAAATATAATATTGCAAGCGGGAAGTTGGGAACACCTACCCCCCTCGGGTCCTGGACAATAATTAACAAGGCAAAATGGGGAGGCGGGTTTGGCACCAGGTGGATGGGATTGGATGTACCTTGGGGCAAGTACGGGATACACGGTACAAATAAACCTAGCTCGATAGGTTATAATGCCTCAGGTGGTTGTATCCGCATGAATAATAAAGATGTAGAAGATTTATATAAATATGTAAAACATGGAACACCTGTAGCCATCATAAACGGTTTTTATGGACCTTTTGGCTATGGGTTAAAAACTATCAAACCAGGTAATTTTGGTTCTGATGTTATGGAGATTCAAAAAAGACTGCGGGTTTTGGGTTATTATAATATGGAGTACCTGGATGGCAAATATGGTCCCATGATGGAGCAAGCTATATATAATTTTCAAAAAGATAATGGCATTGCCCCAAATCCCCATGTGGGGTGGGAAACTTATGAGGCCTTGGGAATTATCATAATGGATTAATTATCAGAAAAAGGATTCTTGCTACCAATGTAGAATATATAATATGGTATATAAGGGGAAAACAAATTAAGTATTAGGGCTTTTTATAAAACAAGACATTTTCACACACCAAAGAGCTTTAATCCTAGTTACTATATATGATAAGGAGGAAAAGGATGCTTGTAAAATCTATAATGAAAAGAAATTTGGTAACAGTAAAGAAAGAAAACACCATTGAAGATGCTTTGAATCTTATGATCGGAAACAAAATAAATGGGACACCAGTGGTAGATGAGGAAAACAATTTAAAAGGTATGATAGTAAAGGCGGATATATATAGGTTTTTAATGGATCCGGGGCACTACTTAAGTTGTCCGGTCGAGTGGGTAATGACAAAAAATGTAGTTACTGGGAGTCAGGATGAGAATATTGTTGGATTAGCAAAACGATTGAGGGAAAAAAACATTATAACTATACCTATAATAGAGGACAATAAGGTTATAGGGGTTGTAAGTATTGAAGATATTGTGGATTATTTAATTGAAAATATTATGTAAAAGTGGTAAATAGAGATTATGAAACTCAACTAGGAGATGTTGAGTTTCTTTTTTTAAAAGGAATGATGTGGCATAATAATTAATAAAGTTCTTGCTAGCCAGTAGTTATGGTAGGACTTTACAGATGAAAAAACCCTTGTATAATAGTTATATGGATAAAAATTAAAAGTTTGAAGACAAAAAACTGTATCTAAAAGTTCAAGCCAATTTGGAAACACAGGGATTCAAACTTTATCATAAACAAAGGAGATGCAAAAGAAAATGAAATTAAAAGAAGATAATCATTATGTTTTTTCAGCTTGTGATACAGTTAAACTAGCAAAAAAATATGGGACCCCCCTATATGTGATTTCTGGAGACAAAATTAAGGAAAAAATAAGAGAAATTAAAGAGGTATTTCTTGAAAAATATAATAATACAAAAGCCGCCTATGCTAGCAAGGCTTTCTTAACTTTGACAATGTGTAAAATTATTGAAAAAGAAGGCCTTGATTTAGATGTTGTATCAGGTGGGGAACTCTATACTGCCTTAAAAGCGGGTTTCCCTATGAAAAGAATTATATTCCATGGTAACAATAAATCTTGGGAGGAACTTGAGTTAGCTGTTGATAACAATGTCGGCAGAATTGTTGTAGATAATTTACATGAGCTAGAAATGTTAGAAGCTATTGCAGGAGAGAGGGGAAAGGTGGTAAAAATTCTTTTTCGCCTTGCACCAGGCATAGAAGGACAAACTCATGAATATATTATAACAGGGCAAAAAGATTCTAAATTTGGTATACCCTTAGAAGCGAAGAAAATACAAGACATTATTAAACAGGTGATGGGGTCAAAAAACCTCAAATTAAAGGGTTTTCATTTTCATTTGGGTTCTCAACTATTTGATAAGGATATATATATAAGCGCTATACAAGTGATGATTAAATTGGCCCACGAATTAAAAGAAAAACTAGGCTTTGAACTTGCAGAACTAAATACAGGCGGGGGTTTTGGAATACGATATACTGATGAAGACAAACCCAAACCCTTGGCTTATTTCGTAGATGCTATTATGGAAACGGTGGAAGACCAATGCAAAAAATACAAGTTAGAAATACCCACAATTATTATAGAACCTGGCAGGTGGGTAATTGGGGAAGCAGGGATTACACTTTATACAATAGGTGCAATTAAAGAAATCCCTAATATTAGGACTTATGCAAGTGTTGACGGGGGATTGCCAGATAATCCAAGACCTGCCCTTTACAAAGCAAAATACAAGGCAGTAGTAGCAAACAAAATAAACGAAAAAACTAGCATGACAGCAACAATAGCGGGAAAATGTTGTGAGACGGGAGATATTTTAATTTGGGACCTACAAACCCCCAAAATTGAATCCGGAGATATACTAGCGGTCTTAAGCACAGGTGCTTACAATTATTCTATGGCAAGCAACTATAATAAAATACCAAAGCCAGCGGTGGTTCTAATAAATAATGGCCAGGATGAAATAATGGTAGCAAGAGAAACTTATGATGATTTACTAGTGAGGGAGGTTATTCCGGAATGGCTAAAAGACTAATATAATACAACAAGGGGGAAAGTCTATGGATGAAATAAGTAAAAAAAGCATATGGCAATCCTATAGATTTCCGATTATTTTAATTTTATCTATAATTTTCGGTAGTATAATAGGTTTTATTATGGGAGAAAAGGCTTCCGTATTCCAGCCCTTAGGGGATGTATTTTTGAGAATGATGTTTACAATTGTAGTTCCCTTGGTTTTTGTTACTATAAGTAGTGCTGTATCAAGTATGGGGGATATGAAAAGATTGGGGAAAATACTTGGAAACCTTTTGATAGTATTTGTTTTCACAGGTATAATAGCTTCTATCATTATGATTGCTGTAGTGACCATATTACCACCAGCCAGAGGATTTGTCATTGACATCCCACAGCAAGAAACATTGGAACCATTTAAAACAGCTGATCAAATAGTCAAAGCTTTTACAGTGGATGATTTTACAGATTTAATTTCCAGGAGAAACATGCTTCCACTAATTGTATTTTCAATATTCTTCGGCCTATGTATCAGCTTAATAGGCGAAAGGGGGAAGGCAATTAGCAGGGGTTTAAATGCCTTGTCGGATATATTTCTAAAAATGATTTCACTAATAATGTATTACGCCCCCATTGGATTAGGTGCATATTTTGCCTCATTGATTGGTACATTTGGACCAGAGTTGCTGGGCTCTTATGCCCTTGCTATGGCAATTTATTATCCAGTATGTATTGTGTATTTCCTTGTTGCCTTTACGGGTTATGCCTATTTTGCGGGTGGTGCTAAAGGAATCATTGTTTTTTTCAAACATATAATAAACCCATCTATTACATCCTTGGCCACCCAAAGTAGTATAGCAACATTACCCGTTAATTTGGAAGCTGCACGGAGGATAGGGGTACCAAAGGATGTTCGTGATATAGTCTTGCCTATAGGGGCAACTGCACATATGGATGGTTCATGTTTGAGCGCAGTATTGAAAATTTCGTTTTTGTTTGGCGTTTTTAATATGCCCTTCAGGGGTATGGGTACCTACATTAGCGCTGTCCTATTGTCAGTATTAAGCGGTGTAGTTATGTCGGGGGTACCGGGGGGAGGCCTTATCGGGGAGATGCTTATAGTAAATATGTACGGTTTCCCACCTGAGGCTTTTCCTATTATTGCAACCATAGGTTATTTGGTAGATCCACCGGCAACAATGATAAATGTCACTGGGGATACTGTTGCTGCCATGATGGTTACAAGAATTATTGAAGGGAAAGACTGGATGGTAAATAAATTTAATTCACCGATTTAGAAGATTTAAAGGGCGTCAGACTGTGAAAAGCTTTTTCCAGTCTGGCCTTGCTATTTTTGAATCTAAATTTCAAAACACCACCTAGTATATGGCTGAAATGTTTATATTAAAAAAAATTAATATGAAATGTCTAATAGAAGATTAGAAAAAAACGATACATAGGGAGGTAGTAATAAACAAATGAATACAAAATCATTATTGCAGGAGGCCGAAAAATTAAAAAATTGCTTAATAGAAATCAGGAGAGACTTTCACCGTAATCCAGAACTAGCGATGGAGGAATTTAGAACACGGGATAAGATTTTGTCATATCTTCAGGAAATGAAAATAGAGACTATCACTGGTATAGCAAGGACGGGTGTAGTTGGAATAATAAGGGGAAGATATTCCGGTAAAACGGTAGCATTAAGGGCAGATATGGATGCTTTACCTATGCAGGATTGGAAGGAAGTATCCTATAAATCATTAGTAGAGGGAAAAATGCATGCATGTGGGCATGATGCCCATATGACCATATTGTTGGGCGCGGCCAAAATATTAAAAAAGATGGAAAATCAAATAAATGGAACAATTAAGCTTATTTTTCAACCGGCCGAAGAAACTGTGGGTGGCGCTAAATATATGATTGATGCAGGGGTTATGGAAAACCCTAGGGTGGATGCTATTTTTGGTTTGCATGTTACTACTGAAATAGAAACCGGAAAAATTGGAATAAAATACGGACATATGAAAGCTACATCAGATACCATTAAAATTAGGATTTTTGGAGAGAGTACCCATGGTGCCTATCCGCATGAGGGGGTAGATCCGGTTGTTATATCTGGACAAATTATTACAGGTTTACAAAGTATAGTAAGCAGGAACATAGATCCTAGGCATGCAGCTGTTGTTAGCATAGGAACAATTCATGGCGGAACCCGCGGCAATATTGTCGCTAACAAGGTGGAAATGCTAGGAACTGTAAGGACATTAGACCCTGATATTAGAAAAAAAGTTTTGGCTAGGATAGTTGACATTGTGGAAAACAGTGCAAAGGCTTTAGGTGGTAGGGGTGAAGTTATTTTAGAAGAGGGTTATCCAGCCTTAATTAACCATAATTCATTTGTAGATATAGTTGCAGATAGCGGACAAGAATTATTGGGACAAAAAAATGTAATTGAAATGAAAACCGCTAGTCTAGGGGTTGAGGACTTTGGCTTTTATTTACAAGAGATACCGGGTGCATTCTATAATCTAGGATGTAGAAATGAAAAAAAAGATGCAATACATCCGGGACATAGCAATTATTTTGATATAGATGAAGAATGCCTACCTATAGGTGTTGCATTACAGGTAAAAAATGCATTAAAAGTATTAGAGGATTAAAACAAATAAAAAACCTTTCTTAATCTTAGGATAGCTTATAGTAAATACCCTATATGGTAATACTAAATGTGTATTATCTAATGAAACAGGGTGAAAACTGGGATTAGGAGGGAAAAGGTGTTAATAGTATTTACTAGGGCTCTTGTATTATATAGCTTGGTAGTATTGGTTATGAGGATGATGGGTAAGAGACAAATTGCCGAAATGCAACCCTTTGAATTTGTTATTACTATCATGATTGCAGACTTGGCCGCGACCCCTATGGAGGATACAGGGATACCCTTAATTAATGGGGTGATACCCATAGTAACACTTTTATCGGTACAGGTTATCATGTCCTATATATCATTAAAAAGCGAAAGGTTTAGAAACTTTTTATGTGGAAGACCTAGCATAATCATTGACAAGGGAAAAATCGTTCAATCAGAAGTTACTAGGCTGCGGATTAATATGAATGACTTATTAGAGCAACTTCGTATTAAAAACTATCCAAACTTAAGCGATGTGGAGTACGCCATAATGGAAACCAACGGTGAAATATCCATTATGCCTAAGCCGGAAAAAAGGAATGTTATTACTAGTGATTTAAGTATAAGTGCTCAGGCGGAGGAATTACCAATAACTTTAATAATAGATGGTGAAATATTAAAGAAAAATCTTCAAACCAGCGGATTTGATGATAGGTGGATAAAAAGTCAATTAAAACAAAAGAATATTAATAGGGTGGAAGATGTTTTTTTTGCATTTTTATCTTCAGAAAAAGTGTTCTATGCTCAGCAGAAGGATAAAAAGGAAGGTAGGGGTGTCAATAAATGAGGATGTTAATAGCCACCATACTAATATTAGCAGTTTTTTTTGCAATGTCTATATATATGAGTCACTACATAAGCATAAGTACGGATAGGGTTGCGGATAAAATCAATAAGTTGGAAAATGCAATAGAAGCACAGGAATGGCAAGAGGCAGACAAATATATGGACAAGACCACGAGTGACTGGGACAAAACAAAAAGTATATGGTTAACTTTTTTGGAACATAGTGAAATTGATAATATAGATATTGTTTTAGCTCGTTTACAAAAATTTGTCAGTATAAAAAAAGACACAGAAGCCCTGGGGGAAGTTGCAGAATTAAAGCTTCTTATCAAACATGTTGAACACAAAACAGCCTTTAGGCTAGGCAATATATTGTAGGTGTTTGTAACAAACAGGCTTATAATTTTATACTTCTAAGAGTTTATCATACCTGCTTTTACAGCTAAGGACACACCAATTGCATAGGCATTTTCTAAAACATCCTTATCCTTTATAATTGGGTGCTTATCAATATTAGCCACAAAAAGATTGCCTTCATGGCTAGTATTAATGGATTTGAAATATAAATCCATAATAGGTAAAGTAGCGTCAAAAAGTTTAGGAGATTGGGGCATACCAGCTGTACATATAAAATAACCCAAGCGTTTTTTTGTCTTATCAATCAAGGATTGGTTTAGCACATATTTACTAGACCAAATGGCCTGGTTGCGATCAACAAGAGCTTTCAGCTGTGCACTGATACTATTAAAATATAATGGAGATGATATAATAACAATATCAGCCCTGTCAAGCTTCTCATAAATAACATTCATACCATCATCCAGGATACAGCCCCTTTGGCGTGCACATGCATTACAGGCTTTGCAAGGTTGAATTTTTAATTGGCTTATATAGAGTTTTTCAATAGCCGCTTGTTTTTCGCAAGTTTTTTCTATTCCCTTTAACATCTGCGTTACTAAAGCGTCGTTATTTTTGCCTCTTCTTGGGCTACCTATAATCCCTATAACATTTAACATCTTATTCCTCCTAGACTAATAGTATTTAAAAAACTTTTAATATATCTTATCATAGATATTATGAACATACTATTTTGAAATATTAATTAATTTACTTAGCCCTAGAATGATAAGCAAACAACCCGGAATTAAGGTGGATTTTTCCCTAAGCTTTGATGATATGCAATTTCTTCCTATATAAATGCCCAATAATATAAATGCCAAATTTAAGATTAGGACCAGGATTATTGTATGCAAAATTGCAATAGTTGTGGGAAGGGCAACGGCTACACCTATAGCTAATGAATCAATAGATAGGGCCATACCCAGTAAAATAGCTTCCTTTGTGTCAATAATGCCGGAGACATCCAAGTCAACCTTAGATGGATCCCTTAAAATGTTAATAGCAATACCCAGGGAATCGATACTAATTACAGCGATAGAAACAGGGTCTGAAATCTTATTCTTGGGAAATTTATAGTTTAACCAAGCCTGAATAAGAAACCACAGGCCGATAAGTAACAAAATAACTACCCCTAATAAATGAACGAAATTTT
>CAZUTD010000034.1:10555-11229 GCA_964623185.1 uncultured Clostridiaceae bacterium | reverse complement strand
GAGAACAATTTTACAATATGCCGAAATTACCGATGGTAAAATGGAAGAAGGTTCTTTGAGGTGTGATCTTAATATTTCCCTAAGAAAAAAGGGAAGTAAGAGGCTAAATACTAAGGTGGAAATAAAAAATCTTAACTCATTTAGGGAAATATACCGTGCTTTGCAGGCAGAGGAAAAAAGGCAGAAAGGCTTATACATTCAGGGTAGGGAAAAAGAAATCTATCAGGAAACCAGAAGATGGGACAAGCAGCAAGGGAAAACAATAGTAATGCGTTCGAAAAATGAAGCCCAAGCCTATCAGTACTTTCCAGAACTCGATTTAGAACCCCTGGTGATAGATGATGATTTTATTGAAGAAATTACCCGACAAATACCAGAACTACCACAGGAAAGAAAAAAGAGGATTATAAAACAATATGGTTTGGATGAGCAAGATGCAGAAATATTAATTGGGGAAAAATTCTTGGTGGATTATTTCGAAAAGCTTGTTTCCTATAATATAGACCCGATAGAAGCGGCTAATTGGATAAGGGTAGATTTATTAAGGCTTATCAAAGACTTGAATTACTCAAGAGGGGAAATACCCCTAGAGGCAAAAAGTTTAGCAGAAATCATTAGCCTGATTCAATCGGGAGAAATTAGTTATACTGCTGGCAGAAGACTTTTTCGCCAGG
>CAZUTD010000034.1:10102-10504 GCA_964623185.1 uncultured Clostridiaceae bacterium | reverse complement strand
TGATAAGGAACAACTGGAAAAAATAGTTGATGAAATTTTGGCTCATAATCTTCAGGCGGTGGAGGATTATAAAAATGGGAAAACCAGAGCCTTGGGATTTATTGTAGGCCAGGCTATGAAGGCAACGAAGGGAAAAGCTAACCCCCAATTAGTTAAGGATATAATTGCAAGAAAATTATGCTAGATTTAAGATATGATAGGGCTAAAAAAACCTTAAATCCTCAGGGTGAAATAACCCCTAAGGGGGGACAACTATTTCCCTTTAGGGGAGAACCACTGAAAAAGTCACTTCTCTGTCATCCAGAGCGAAGCGAAGGAGCTTAACTGTATTGAAAATACTAGATTTTTCACTATGTTCGAAATGACAAATTCATTAAAATAATAGCTTTTCAGTGGCCTCCC
>CAZUTD010000034.1:0-10092 GCA_964623185.1 uncultured Clostridiaceae bacterium | reverse complement strand
TAGGGAGCCTTGCTTAATTTTATTTTGTGGGATAAACTTCCTTCAACTTCAAATGGACGAAATTGATTAGGGGAATTAAATATAAATAAAATATATATGGAATGCAAGCTGTAGTGCTGACCATTAAGGTTGTAGTTGGTACAAAAAGTGCAATATTCCACGGAATAAGAGGGGCTAGGACTACAGAAGTGTTTTCTATGTCCACCGCCCGCTGGTACTTATCTATACGCTTATTATCATAAGATTTTTTTAAAAGTTGATTGGTCAGGATAATTGACATGGTTTGGTTACAGCCAAAGGCGGCTGTGACTATAGCTGTGATGATTGTGGACAAAAATAAGTTAGAAGAGGTTTTTATTCTTTCAAAAATCCCATCTAAACCGTCTAATATACCTGCTCCCTCAAGTAATCCGGATAGGGAGCTAGAGACAAAGACAATTATTGAGGCATTGACCATTGATAAAATACCTCCACCCCTAATAATTTCATTTAAGGGTCCAGGGTCTTTAAGATAAAACCCGGAGATGATGTATCGAAAAATTTCTGCAAAGCTATAAGCCTGTATGTATACCGCCAGGAAACTGGCTATCATAATACTGATTAACATGGACAACTTCACATCCAAGCGGAAAAAGGCAAAAATTATGATTATGCCCGCAGGAATTAAGATTCTCCAATCAATAAAAAAAATGTTTGTAATTTCTTGGCCCAGATTGTTTTCCATTAAATTCAAGGGTCGAACCATAGATAATAGAGTGTAGAGTATAATAGAAATAACAAAGGGAAAGGTTGCCGTTTTAAACATATTCCTGATATTGGTATACAAGTCAGTCTCGGTTATTGTGGCAACAAGGTTGGCACTACTAGACATGGGGGAGGATCTGTCTCCAAAATAAGCTCCCGCTATTATAGCTCCGGCCGCAATATTTACATTAACTCCTCCACCCTTGGCCATAACTATTAGGGCGACACCAACAGTGCTAACGGTGCCAAAGGCGGTACCAAGCAGAAAGGATACAATCACACAGATCAAAAATGCATATAGGAAGAAAAACTTGGGGTGCATCAATTCTATACCATAATATACAATTCCAGCCACCGTACCAGAGGCCATCCAGGCAGCGGTAATAGCACCAATTAATACAAAGATTCTTAAAACAAGAAAAACTTTTTTACCCCCATTATAAGACATGGTAAGAATCTCTTTTATAGAGAAGCCTTTTCTAAAAGCTAAAAGTGCAAAAAGAAGGAAACATACAATTAATGAATAACCGATAAAAACTCCTTTTAATATACTAAAAAGCAATAAAACAAAAGATAGGGCAAAAACAAGAATTATGTCCATTTCATACCTCCTAGTAAGTAAAAAACACATGTAATTAAACCGAGGTGTCCTTTGATCCATAAGCATGGGATTCTACTTTAATTCCAGCTTGTAAAAGTGATTATGGGGAAATTAAGAACTTTGTAAATTTCTTATTTCGGCTAAGGTTAAATCCCTTGATATATCTCTAAATGACCGGCAAGGTCTTATTTAATGACATATAACAATGGTATCAAAAAAAAGCCTGATGGTAAAGCAAAATGAATCCTATATATTTTTAAAAAAGAATTGGGAGGGTTGTTTGTGGCAATTTTCAAAAATGATTGGTCTTTATTATTGGAGGATGAATTAAAGAAATCCTACTATTTAGAATTACGAAAATTTCTTATAGAAGAGTATAAAACCAAGCATATTTACCCAGACAAATATGATATATATAATGCCCTGCATTATACAGCTTACGAAAAAACAAAGATAGTAATTTTGGGTCAAGACCCCTACCATGGCCCTGGTCAAGCCCATGGTCTAAGCTTTTCTGTAAAACCAGGGGTCCAACCACCTCCATCCCTGCAAAATATATTTAAGGAACTTAAAGATGACCTTGGTTGTTACATACCCAATAATGGTTATCTTGTCGAATGGGCCAAACAGGGAATCTTAATGCTCAATACAGTTTTAACTGTTAGAAAAGGAGAGGCGAATTCCCATAGGGGTATAGGTTGGGAAAAGCTAACGGATAGGGTTATTGAACTCCTGAACGAGAGGGAAAAGCCTATTATATTTATTCTATGGGGCAGAAATGCCCAGGACAAGGAAAGGCTAATTAAATCACCCAATCATTATATTATTAAGGCACCACACCCAAGTCCCTTGTCGGCATATAGGGGGTTTTTTGGCAGCAGGGTTTTTTCAACAAGTAATAGTATTTTAAAGGATACTGGACAAGAGGAAATAAATTGGCAGATTTCTAATCTATAGCTAAGATTGTTAATACATCTCCTTTAATGCATAAAAAATGTATTTTTTAGCAAACTAGAAAGAGGAGGTGTAAAAAATGAATATACAACTAACACAGAAAGAAACCCTGCTATTGGAGGATCAAAAAAGCCACGAAGAACTATGTATAAAAAAGTATAATAGTTACGCAGACCAGACACAAGACCCCCAATTAAAACAACTTTTCAAAAAACATGCGGCCCAAGAGCAGGAACATCTTGCCAGTATCAATCAGCTCCTTAGTGGACAAATCCCTAATATAAACCAACAGCAGGGCCAGCAGGGTCAAACACAAGGACAAGAAGCAACAATGACAATGAGTAAAGGTTTGGGCAATAATGCTGCTGATGCAGATTTATGTCAAGATTTACTGATGACAGAAAAATATGTCTCCGCCACTTATGACACAACCATTTTTGAATTTACTAATGCACAGGCACGGGAGGTTTTAAACCATATTCAAAAAGAGGAACAACAGCATGGGGAAGACATATTTAATTATATGCAGCAACATGGTATGTACCAACCCAAATAGGGACTAGCAAACAAGTTGAAAAATAGTGGTATTACAGAAAAGTCTTGTAATACCACTATTTTTTTATATAGGATAAAATCTCGAAAATTGAAGGGTATTTTTATATGGCATAGAATTCTTAAGTAATAAGGGTTATATATAGGAAAGCAGTAATGGGCTTGTCAAAAAAATGGGAGGTAATATTTTATGAAAGAAATTAAAAATGTAGCAATCATAGGTTTAGGGGCTATTGGGGCTATTTATGGCAGTAAAATTCATGAGATGAATCCTGATGGTCTAACAGTAATAGCTAATAGGGAGAGGGCTGAGAAATATAGCAAAGATGGTCTAGTTATTAATGGTAAGACATATAATTTCAATTGCCTTGATCCAGATGAAAAAGTTCAGCCGGCAGATTTAATAATCGTAGCTGTAAAGTTTCATCATCTCTCACAAACAATAAAGGATATAAAAAATCATGTTGGACCCAATACTATTATATTATCACTACTTAATGGTATTTCCAGCGAGGAAATTTTGGCCAAAGAATATGGTATGGAAAATATCCTTTATGGTATATGTGTAGGAATAGATGGGGTTAGGACGGAAAAGGAAATTAAATGTAGCACTATTGGAGAAATTCATTTTGGGGAAAAAAATAATGAAATACTTTCCGAAAAAGTTTTAGCTGTTAAAGACTTCCTTGAAAAGGCAGGTATTCCGTATGAAATTCCTAAGGATATATTAAGGGCCTTATGGTGGAAGTTTATGGCCAATGTTGGTATTAACCAAACATCAGCTGTGTTAAGGGCCCCCTATCGAATTTTTCAAGAAAGCAAGGAGGCAAGAAATGTAATGGAGGCGGCTATGAATGAGGTTATCCTGCTGTCTCAAAAGGTTGGTGCCAATTTACTTGCCGAGGATATACAAGATTTTGGCAATATTATAGGGAATTTTGCCCCCGAAGGTAAAACATCCATGTTACAGGATGTGGAGGCAGGAAGAAAAACTGAAGTGGAAATGTTCGCGGGTGTTATTTGTGAATTAGGTGAAAAATATGAAATAGAAACACCAGTTAATAAAATGTTACTGAATATGATTAAGACAATAGAGCAAATGTATTAGGAAAAATTATATGGAAAGTCCCTTCTTAGAAGAATATTTCTTGAAGAAGGGACTTGTATATTTATTTGCCTTACTACCATTTACGGGAAGAACCTCCCCCGCCGGAGGAACCTCCCCCAAACCTGCCCCTACTAGAAGTTCTGCCACCATAACCTCTAGACGACCTGCCAATCATACCACCGCCCATATAAGGACCACCACCTGTAGGACCAGAATATTTTCCCGAGGCTAGATTTCTTAAAAATAGTAAAATCAACATAAAAAGATTCCTACCCAACAGTTTTGAAAGCAGGCTTATTATTCCTAAAAATAAAAATAGTAAAAATGCAAGCAATATAAAAATAAATATAAGAACTTGTTTAATGGGTATGGGTGTGGGTGTGGGAAGGCTTGCAGGAGATATAGAAGATGTACCTACAAAGAGCTCACCAAGATCCACATCATATTCCATTGCAATTTCGTTGAGTAACAAACTATAGGCAGTTGATACTCCTTGATTAAAGTCATTTTCTTGAAAATAGGGTATTATTTGGTCTAGAATAGCACCAGCCTTACCATCGTTAATAGCCCCCTCTAAGCCGTAACCTACTTCGATTCGCATTTCCCGTTCTTTCTCAGCGATTAGAAGAAGGACACCGTTATTTTTATCTTTTGCACCAATTCCCCATTCTCGAAATAAATTAAGAGAATATTCTTCGATTGTTCTCTTATCCAGGGTGGGTATGGTTACAATTACAAGTTGTGCCGAAGTCTTTTTTTCTAATGCGCGACTTATCTGAAGCATATCAGTTTTGTTTTTGTCTGAGAGCATTAGGGCATAATCCTGGACATATATATCCTCAATTGGTGTTTTGGGTATGGATAAACTATAGGCATTAAATATGGAACAGCTTATCAAAAATACAATGAGTAGTATTCCTCGCAAGGTTCTTTTTGTGGTTTTCAAAGCTTTCCCTCCCTGTCGTTTATATGGTTTTGCCTAGTTAAATTTTACTTGGGGTGCTTCTTTGGCAGCCTCATTCATTTCAAAATATGGTTGGGTTTCGAAACCTAGGGCTCCAGCAAAAAGATTTATCGGAAATCTTCGAATTTTTTGATTGAAGTTTTTTACTGAATTATTATAGTCTTGGCGGGATACAGCAAGACGGTTTTCAGTTCCAGCAAGTTCATCTTGGAGACGAACAAATTGGTCACTGGCCTGTAATTGAGGATAACTTTCACTCAATACCAATAATCGGCTTAGAGCACCAGAAAGCTCCTCATTTGCATTCATGATCTCTTCCCTATTGCCCCCTTGGCCTATCCTGGCCCGGGCATTAGCGATTTCGGTAAAGACCTTTTCCTCATGACTGGCATAACCCTTGGTTACCTCTACTAAATTAGGAATAAGATCATATCTTCTCTGCATCGAATTTTCAACTTGTTTCCAGTTTGCGTCAATAAACTCATCCATTCCAACCAGTTGATTATAAGTGCTAATCGCAAATACCGCAGGTAAAAGGATTAATAGTATGAGAATTACTGCAATAATTACCCATGATTTTTTCATTGTTTATTTCCTCCCTTTTTTATGCTTTTAATTCATGGCTTGATAAATTTTCTATGCTTATTTAATCATACATTATTTTGTTCTACATTAGCAAGAATCCCACAAATAAATTTCAGATATTTTATTTATCATAACTAATGAGTCCTATAATTAGACCTTATGTTTGAAATGATCAGGCAATTAAGAAAATCTTGTTGAAAATGTGTGATATAATTTAGTAGTATAAAATTTTCATAGATAAATCAGCAGTTCACCTATCTATTATGGCTGGTGAATTTTTATTGAAAGGTGGAATTGTATGCGAAATTCAAACTCATACAAAAAGATTGCATTATTAATCGTGGCAATATTTTTACTCTATAATAGTTTTTTTATTTCCATGCCATCAGGAACTTCATATGAGGGGGAATTGCATCCCCTGTCGGATATAGAATTTATATATGATTTATCTTATGAAAAAGATGGCGAAATTATTAGGGAACACAGGATTTTTGAAAGTATAATAGATGAGATAGAAAAATCAAAGGATTTTATTATACTAGACATGTTTTTATTTAACGATGATTATGATAGAAAAAATGAATTCCCAGATTTATCACGACAATTGACTGATGCCCTAATAAAACAAAAGAAAAACTATGCAGATTTAAAAATTTACTTTCTTACAGATGAAATAAATAACTTTTATGGTTCATATGAATCGAAATATTTGGTAGAATTAAATAAGAACAATATAGAGATTATTATTACAGATACAAACAAGATGCCAAATTCCAATCCAATATATTCGGGAATGTGGAAGGCTTTTATAAAATGGTCGGGGACAAGTGGTAGGGGTTGGATTAATAACCCATTTAGCCCAGATTCGCCTAAGGTCAATTTGAGATCTTTCCTAAAATTAGCGAATTTCAAGGCAAATCATAGGAAGGTATTAATAACTGAAAACACTGCAATTATTAGCTCGGCAAATCCACATGATGCCAGCGCATATCATTCAAATATTGCCTTCAAAATTAAGGGGGAAATTATTAATGACCTAATAAAAACGGAAAAAGCTGTGGCAATTTTTTCAGGGAGTGATATAAATACAGATAATATAAGATATAAACCTGAGAAAGCAATAGTTGATAATGTTAAGGCCATGGTCATAACAGAAGGCAAGATAAAAAAACATCTATTAGGGGAAATAAAGGCTAGCAAGGAAAAGGATAGGATTACAATGGGGATGTTTTATTTATCGGATAGAAAAATTATTAATGAATTGATACAAGCATCAAACCGCGGAGTTGAAATTAAAATAATACTAGATGCCAATAAAGATGCCTTTGGTATTGAAAAAAATGGGATTCCAAATAGGCCAGTGGCAATGGAATTAATAAGAAAATCAAAGGGAAGCATAAACATCAAATGGTATAAGACGCATGGTGAACAGTATCATTCTAAACTAATCCTAATTCAAAAAAATGATAATAGTTCCATTATAATAGGTGGGTCTGCCAATTTTACTAGAAGAAATATAGGGGATTATAATATGGAAACCAATCTAAAGCTAGTGGCAGATAGGGATAGTCAAATTACAAAAGAGCTAGTAAAATACTTTGATAGGATTTGGGACAATAAAGACGGTAATTACACCCTAGATTTTTCTGCCTATAAGGAGGACAATTT
Organism: uncultured Clostridiaceae bacterium; assembly: GCA_964623185.1. GTDB lineage: Bacteria > Bacillota > Clostridia > Peptostreptococcales > Natronincolaceae > CAYMGQ01. The sequence continues at coordinate 2,916 of CAZUTD010000034.1, read as the reverse complement.
TCTTAAAAATATAGTCTATCGTTTTCAGGAGTGGAGCGGCCTATCTACTTTCTAGATAAAATATAATATTGGATAAGAAATATAAGCTGGATGAGAGGCCCAAATTAGGATGTTAGCTAAGCGGAACTATTGAATGACAGTCAAGCAATTATTAGTCATAGTCCAAAGGAGTCTGCCCCCATATATAGATACTGGCGTATTATATGTAGGGGCATACCAAGCTAGTTAGGGGACTTTATTCCAAAATACCGGATAAGTCTAGCTTAAAATATTCCCCCTCAAAATATGCAATATTTTGATTTTTATTATATATAATAATATTTTCTAAAATAATATCTCCCCTTATATTATCGATATCCTCCGGCGATTGATTTTTTATGGAGAAGGCATATATATGGGTATCTTCTTCGGTTATATATTTCTTTTCATTTATAATTGATTGAAATGCTGCAATAATATTGTCCTCTGGGACAATTTTATTTTGAATACTTATATTGTCCAAAAGGAATTTGAGGTCTTCATCAGGCATAGGGCTTATACTATTCCTATCTTCTGCCATCAAACTAGTATGGATAATTTGGCCCGAATTATAGGTATTTAGATTTTTCAATTGCTTATCCAAATCCATGAGAAAAGCTCCAAATTCGCTTCCTATATATAGGACACTCTGGCCGGAGGATTCTTGGAAGAAGTCCCCATCACAGGTCAATATTCTGGAATACCAATTACCCTTGTCGGTCGTATAATCAATCCATATTGTTGCCCTAGAATCCGGTATAAAGTTTTCCTGCTTTTTAGATGCCTTTACAAATTCTAATTTACTCAGAGCCTCACCCATGGTTTCTAGGGATTTAGTTCCCATAGTCTCTCTTTTCCTAACACTTTTGCCAAACACTGTGCCAGCATTTTTACTGGTTTCAAAGGATATATTAGGCTCCTTAAACTTAAGATGAAAGCCACTAGGGGTAGAAGATTCTACCTTTTTCACATAGTTTATTGAATGGGTACGGAATGATATTATTGCTATAAGGGGGAGTAAAAGCAAAGCCATAAAAGCTGTAATATAATTTGTTTTGCCCTCCTTAAAACAAATCTTTTCAATAAGCATAATATATAACAAATAACCTATAACACCTAGTATAAGCCCACCTATTATACCGGTATAGTATCTGGGAAGATGTCTATTATTTATGGGGGGTAGGACAGCCATAAGAAGCCTCCAGATATGCCCCCTAAATACGGATAAACCTAGATAATATCCCAATAAACCACTAACAATTACAGCAGATATTTTGTCAAATTTATTCTTCATTATTAATCTTCCCCCTTAGTTCTAATAGGTTGGATATTACATCATCAGACAGTTGATAATATATGTGGTCTTGCATTAGCATTATACCCCTATCCATATCAAGATGAGCAATACTAAAGGCGCCGCCTTTAAATGAAATATTTAATCTGAGGCCCTCTGTTTCATTTATACTAGTATAATTTTCACCTTTTCTACCATCAGCAACTCCCGATAAAATTGAATTGTATCTTTCTTCATTCATGTTGTCTTCGTCTATTCTTATAAGCCAACTACTGCTATTTTCCGTTTGTTCATATATGGTTATGGATTTGATATCGCGCAAGTCTCTTATCTTATTAAGACTATTATTATAGATAGAGTAAACCATACCCAGCCAAATAATAAAAACCATGGTGGCGCTAGCAATAAAGCGGATAATCTTCTTTCGCTGAAAAACCCTTTTATCACTAGTGAGATAGGCTAGAATCATGGCTAAAAACATGGCCACTAGGGCAGGTGTTATTAGTTCTGTCAGGAAATTCAGGATGGGGTTATATGGGAAATAACCCATGCCATGAGGAACTATATGCCATTTTTCCTGTTGAAACAAATTGAGCTTATTCTTCGAAAAAAAGATTCCCAACATGAAGTCTGCTAGTTTATATGGCAGGGCCATGATAGCCTTGGTCAGGATAAAATTATCCGAAGTATATTTTAAGGAAAAAACGCCCAACAAAAAACCAAATATACTATAAATCCTAATCCGTCGAACCCCTTTTCTATGGGCCTTAATTTTGCCTACCAGAACCTCATCATCGATTTCAATGGGTTCTTTATCAAGTTTTAAGGGCTTTTCCAAGAGGTTTTCTAAATATTTCTGACATTCCAGACATATTTCTATGTGTTTTTCCATATCAGTCATTTCATTAGAGCTAAGATTTTCATCTAGGTATTCTTTAACTTTCTTACTATAGGGGCAAGACATCTACATTCCCTCCAATTTGTTGTAAATATTTTGAAATTGTTTTCTTGCACGGTAGATATTGACTTTTACTGTACTGAGTTTTGTATCCGTAATTTCGCTTATTTCCTGGTAGGACAAATTTTGCATATCTCTTAGGATAATAAAAGTTCTATATTTTTCGCTTATTTCACCCAATGTTTTTTGTATGACCAGATTCTTTTCCATATTTTCCAGGTGGTCTTCTGGTATAGATTGATGATAATCCTTAGGCTTTTCAAAGACATCAATTTCATTGGTTAAGACTTCCCTTTTTTCTTTTCTTTTAAATTCTAAAAAGGTGTTTTTTGCTATACGATAAATCCAGGTTTTAAAACTAGACCGGCCTTCAAATTTATCAATATTTAAATAAACTTTTAAAAATACATCCTGGCATATTTCTTCTGCCTCTAAATAATTATTTGAAAGGTAAAAAATATAAGCAAAAATTGGGTCTTTATATTTCTTATATAATAGTGTAAAATCTTTATTCAATACTACCTACTCCTTTGACTTGACTTGCTTGAAAAGGCATTTCATTATTATAGACTAACAAAGATGAGATAAGTTACATAAAAAAAGTTAAAGCTAGCTTCTTTATATGGTATCAGTTTTGTAGCCTATT
>CAZUTD010000033.1:0-11267 GCA_964623185.1 uncultured Clostridiaceae bacterium | reverse complement strand
CCCAAAACATAATTGTAAGCAAAGACATCTCATCTGGTGTTCCTAAAAAAACATAATATAGCATTGAGCCGATGATAAGAGCATTTACAATAATAGGTGGAATGGGCACTAAAATCTTTCTGGGCATTTTATAGGAGAGATATGCACTTATGAAGGTCGCCAGGGTCCCAAATACCATGTCAACTATACCGTAGGGACCTATGATGTTAGAAACTAATACGCCAACTGTTAATCCTGGTATAGCTGCCGGTGTAAAGAATGGCAAAATTGCAAGTGCCTCAGCAATTCTAACCTGCATAATACCATGGGCAAAGGGCTTAAACGCCTCAACCAATACAAGATAAATAGTAGCTATCATGGCCGCTTGTGTCAAAAACTTTGTTCTTTTCATTTTATTTCCTCCAAGTCCATAGTTTTATTTATAGTCAGGATGGTTTCGAACTGACTAATTAAATCTTAAATAGAAAATAATATTTAAGATTTTCAGATTTAATTAAACCATATAATATCTTACCATGTCAATCTCCAGTAAAAATTTATCGTCGGCCATGGCAAGCATGGACGGGCTTAATAAATATGTAATCTTGATTGACTATCCCATAAGCACCCCATGTTATTTTTACTTTATTTGTTTTCTTAAGTTTTGATCCAACTTCATCAATAATAAGCTAACTGCCCATACCGGCATGGGTTCCTCTATTTTATTTGCCCATCCTTCTACTTCATGTAAGATACCCCTTTCATATAAATATTGTAAGCCCTCAAATTTCCATAAGTCATTTGTTTCTTTTCCCTTTAATTTTCTTATGGCAAGTAGGGTAATTTGTATATCCTGCAAAAATTTATCCCATACTGCTAATAACCTTCTGGGGCAGTTTTTACCATTCCAACTTTTGTGTGTTCTAACCTTATCTATTCCCCAGTTTCTATCTTTCAAAATCTTTGCAATTAAAGTAAGGGCATTATTATAGGTTTCCTCCTGGTTACCAGATTCGCATATTTCTATGCCTATACTAGTTTTATTACCAAGTTCTGTTCCGGTATGCCAGGCAATTTCTGATTCTGGAATAATTGCAATCGCTTCCCTGTCGTCCACTGCATAGTGAAAGCTTGCCCTATCCTTCCTTATAGCGACATAGTCTCTTTCATTTTGTGCTGTGCTATTGGGATTTGCAGTATTGTGAATAGTAATCCACTTCATGTCACTTATTGTACCTGGTCTATTTGGGCTGTTTTCAGATACAAAATCAATTTTTAATTTAGGTATTTTAATCATTATTAATATCACCCTCCATCTTTATATACAAGTAAATTCATTTGCAAAACCATGTTTAGTATCATTTTTAAAATTTAGACGGTAGGCATTTTATAGTTATCTGGACTTGTTTTTTAAAAAGAATTTATTATATATGAAAATAAAATAAAAAAGACACATGTAAAAGACCAGTTATTTGCCTTTAATAAAACATGAATATTTTTGGAATCTTCAAATATAAATTTGCAATTTTTAAAAAACATCCTAATATGCTATAATTTTATTGGAATAAAAATTATTGATACTTATTTCATTGTATAGTTGCTTAGCTAAATATAATTTGACAGGGGAGAATAATATGTCTAAGGTTCAAATAATTGTTGATAGTACTAGTGATCTTTCTCCAGAAATTATCAAAAATAAAAACATCGCTCTTGTTCCACTCTATGTTGTCTTCGGCGAGAATGAATATAAGGATGGTATTGAAATAACAACCAATGATTTATTTGAAAAAGTAAATCTGACCGGAAATCTTCCTAAAACATCAGCACCTACACCCATGGATTTTTATAATATCTTTCACCCTTATATTGAACAGGGTAAGGATATTATTTATATAGGCTTGTCGTCTCACCTATCTGCAACCGTCCAAAATTCAAAAATAGCAGCACTAGAATTTCCCAAAGATAGAATACATATAATAGATTCTCTTAATCTATCATCAGGAATTGCATTGTTGGCCTTACAAGCTGCTGATTATGCAGATATTGGGATGGAAACCAAACTTATAGTAAAAAAAGTCGAGGAAATGGTGCCCAAAATCCAAACATTTTTTGCTATTGATACCTTGGAATACTTGCAAAAAGGTGGAAGATGTTCTGCAATCCAAAGTTTTATAGGAAATATGCTCAAAATCAGACCCATATTGAAAGTGATTGACGGAAAAATAATCCTGTATGAAAAAGTACGGGGTAAAAAGGAAAAAACTCTGGATGCTTTACTAATGAATCTTTTAAAGGATAAGAAAAAATTGGACACAAGCAGGATTGCCCTTATCCATTCATTAAGCCCAAAAGACTTGGAATATTTGAAGGAAGAGGTCTCATCCCTTTTGGTTTTTGAGGAGATTCTTACTTTCGAAGCCGGATGTGTAATATCCAGCCATTGTGGCCCAAAGGCTGTTGGGATTATGTATTCAACAAAATAGAAATATGTAGGGAAATTAAAGTGAAATTTAATCCCTTGCTAAAACCATAAAATGATGGCTAGGCTCTCATTAGCTATGGTTCCCAGCAAAATAATATTTACCAAGCTTTAAAAAGGCGGCCTCCCATAAATAGGGAACCCGCCTTTTTTAAAATAGCAATTTATTTAATTGTTATTTCTTGACCAGGGAAAATTAAGTTTGGATTTTTGATTCCATTAACTTCTTGTAATCTTTCCCAAGTTGTATCATATTTAATCGCGATTGTTGATAACCAATCATTTGGTTGAACAACATATACTACAATTTCCACTTCTTCTACTGGTTCTTCAACTACTTCTTCCTCGACTACCTCATCCTCAACTACTTCTTCTTCAACTACCTCTTCTTCGACTACTTCTTTTTCTTCTACAACAATCCTATTTTCAACAACAGGATTTACTACTTCCTGAGCTTTAACATAGTTTATTACTACTTCATTCATAACTGGGAACTCATTAACTGTTTCTGTACCAGCAAACATCTCGTATCCGTCGCCGCCAGCCGCTAAGAAATCATGGGTAGCAACAATATATTCTTTATCCATAACTAGTGCTTCTTCTCCAACCTTGATATTGAATACCTTATCCCCTTCAGCTTGGGATGGATCAAAGCTAAAGGTTAAGCCGGCTACTTGTAAGAAGCCACCATTGGATTCTGGATATAACCTAACACTAAATTCTAATGCTTCTTTTATCTTACTTCCAGTTAATTTCTTTGTTATAACAAAGTTATTAAAAGGAACAACAGAAATTATACCACCTTTAGTAAGTTCACCCGCCTCTAGAGATGTACGAATTCCACCACCATTGGCTATAGCAATATCTGCTCCTGTTTCTGCCAAGAATGCATCTAAGACCAAGTTACCTAGATTAGTTTCTCTAGTTCTATTAGTTTCCCTTTCTCCGTCTAGGAAAACATCTGTTTTTCCAATTACCTCAGACAATATCTCTTCTTGGGCCTGGGTAATCTCATCAATGATTGCAAGAACAGTTTCATTGCCTTCAACTTCCGCTGTATCTTCCTTAGATATTAATTTAGCAGTTTTTTCAACAAGCTTACCGTCCTTCACTGTGAGCTCTACAAGGCCTAGGTTCTTGCTATGTTCTCCTGTACTAGCTATTAAAACCCCGTTAACAAGGTTTCCTTCTTCATAAAGGCTGTGACTATGTCCATCTACTATCAAATCAATACCTTCTACCAATTCTGCAACTCGAACGCTTGTGTCTTGTCCCTCATCACCTAGGTGTGCCAGAACAATTATAAGGTCAACTTGATCCTTAAGCTCTGCTACAATAGCTTCTGCTACTTTGACAGGGTCTTCAAAGGTTAATCCTTGGACATTATTAGGATGAGTTTTAAATGATGTTTCAGGGCTACACAAGCCAAATACCCCTACTTTTACACCCTCGTATTCGAAAATAGTATACTTTCCTAAAAGGGAAGTTTCATCTTCTTTTAAAACATTTGCTCCCAAGATAGGAAATTCTGTTTTTTCAGCAAGTTCAACTAATCTTTCTTGACCATAATTGAAATCATGGTTTCCAGCTGTCATAGCATCATAGCCAATTGCATTCATAATACTAACAATACTCTCACCTTCTACTAGATTGGCTATATTCTCACCATGAAGGGTGTCACCTGCATCCAATAATAATACATTTGCATTTTCTTCTCTATACTGATTTACTAGGGTTGCAATTTTTGCAAAGCCAATACCTGAATCACTTTCTACAACACGTGAATGGGTATCATTGGTGTGTAGGATGTTGATAACAACTGCCTCGGTTTCGCTAGCAAAAATAAATCCCGTACTAGCAAATACCATGCTAAGTACAACTAATGTTACCAAAAATCTTTTCATCATAATACTTTTTTTCATTTTAAATTATTTCCTCCTTCCATTTTTATGCTATCTTACTTTAACTTGCTATTAGACAGCTATATTATCATTTCCACATCTTAATGGATTTTCCTTCTTTTATTAGAATAATTTAGATTAAAATATAGGTAAATCAAAATTTTCCCTCTTTCATGTAATATTTGGTATAATATACAATTGTGATTGACAAAACATTAACACTGGGATATAATGGAGATGTATTATTGATTAATAATCTGTCAATATTAGGGGGAGTATATATGGATATCTTGGTAAATTCGTTAAGGAGTCGAAATTGTAAAATTACACCACAACGAATAGCGGTGTATCATGCTATAAGGGGAAATAGGGACCATCCCAATGCAGAAACCATATACAAAATCCTATCTCCTACATACCCAACAATTAGTTTAGCCACCATCTATAAATCCTTGGAACTTTTTGTTGAGTTGGGATTAGTTCAGCTTATAAATATTGGTGAAAACAGCTTTCGTTATGATTGTAATACCGAATGTCATCCCCATCTTATTTGCACATCATGTCAAAAAATCATAGATTTAGATAATGAATTTTTTCAACACTTATCTAAGAAAGTAGAAAATTTAACTAACTATAATATTTCGGATCAGCAAATATGCTTTTACGGAACATGTCCTGAATGTCTATCGTAAACAGAGTCTAGTTAATGAATAGGCAGGCTAAATAGGAATTGCAGTAAATACCACCAGCTGGCTGGTGGTATTTTTTGTCGATTAAATATATTGCCCTATATTTCCTTCAAAAAAGGCTTCAATAAATCCACCTAATTTTTGATATAATAATCTATAGTTAAGATTGTTAAATTGGGTATAATTAATGATTATGGGGTATTTAATAGTTATTGCATTATGATATGTTAATAAAGGATGTTGATACATATGCTAGATGAAAACACAAGACAGATTGAAATAGGAGATAAAAAAATTATTATTGTTGGGACTGCCCATGTTTCACAAAAGAGTGTTGAAGAAGTAAAAAAAATCATCAGTGAAGAAAAACCTGATACCGTATGCATAGAATTAGACCAACAAAGGTACCATGCCATTGTAAATAAGAGTCAGTGGCAACAGATGGATATATTTAAAATTATTAAAGAGAAAAAAGCAACATTTTTACTGATAAATCTTATAATATCTTCCTTCCAAAAACGAATTGCCAATCAATTCAATATTAGACCCGGTCAGGAAATGATACAAGCTATCGAATCTGCCAATGAAATCGGCGCTTCTTTAGTACTGGCAGACAGGAATATCCAAACCACATTTCTACGGATATGGGGTGGTCTTGGCCCAAAAAGCAAAGTCCAGCTTGTAAGCAATATATTGCTTGGTCTTTTAAATAATGAAAAAATTACAGAAGAGGAATTAGAACAACTTAAATCTAATGATATTTTAACTTCCTTATTAGACGAATTTGCAAGTTCTTTTCCAAACCTACAAAAATATCTTATAGGTGAAAGGGACCAATACCTGGCCCAAAAAATTAAAGAAGCACCTGGCAATAAAATTGTTGCCGTTTTAGGTGCAGCACATGTGCCAGGGGTGGCAAGAGAAATTCATAAGGACCATAATTTAGGCAAATTGAATCTACTTCCCCGGGAATCCAAAGCTAAAAAAGTTCTTTCATGGGTCTTATCTTTATTGATAATAAGTATGATTGTATCAGCCTACTATTTTAGTCGGACGCTAGCAATTGATTTAACATATAGTTGGTTTTTTTGGAATTCCTTTTTATCAGCGCTAGGAACTGCAATAGGTTTTGGCCATCCCCTATCTATCGTGGTTTCTCTAATCGTCTCACCTATTTCCTCCCTAACACCCCTACTTGGTGCTGGTTGGATTGTTGGACTCGTGGAAGCTTTTATTAGAAAACCCAATGTTGAAGACTTTGAAAAATTGCCCCAAGACATCATTAGTTTACATGGATTTTGGCAAAACAAAATAACCCGAGTGCTCCTGGTAACAGTTTTGACGGGAGTGGGCACTGCTGCGGGAAGTATTATAGGAGGGATTAGTCTAGTCCGAATTTTTATCAAAGCGTTTAGTTTTATTTAACCTATTGTAAAATAGTGGATATAATCTTTCTGATATGCCAAAATTTCTTGTTTCTCTCTCATATCCTTTAATTTCTCCGACATAATAAAAATTTGAAGGTTTTTAGCCTGGTGATTATCTATATTTATTGAATATTGGCCCCTGGGTATATCCTTGATTACTATCCAATTGTGGGCCTTGGGATATGTCTCATAGATATAGGAATATTGGCTAATAATTTGCCCACCATAAAATTCTAGTATTGGCCTTCCTCCATTACTGACAACAAAGTTTGCTTGCCCAGTAAACAAAATATGCAGGGTCAAATCTTCCCCTATAGTTATACCATCTAGGGGTTGAATTGTTTTTATGCCTAGAATGTCCCCCACCTTGTTTAGGCTTTCCTTAACCATATTCTTATGATTTGCTTGAATATGGTAGTTAACAGGCTTTGTAAGCAGGGCACTATTCATTGTAACTGTACCATCCCCCGCTAGGGTTTCTATTGCATCTAGGACAATTTCCTCGTGTTCATATAAAAATCTGTTTCCATCGATTATTAAGGCCTCAGGAGTATAAAAATCATAGCCAACTATATTATATAGGCTTAAGTCATCCACAAATAAGGCCTCCAAGTTATAATTTAATTTGTTTAGGAGGCTGTTTTGGTATTTCATATTGGCCTTTGGAATTTCTAATAAACTGTCCTCTGGGTCCTTATAGTATAAGATATTACCATAGTCATAACTGGGAATAAGCTCTCCAATACCCGGGAAATTTTCTTGAATTATCCGCAAATCTTTTCTACCCCAAGCAATCCCCATCAAGCTAAACATAATCCATATATAACCATGAACAATCAGGTTGATGAAATTGTTACCCCTCTTATTTTTTAATAAACTCCCAGTTGACCAAAAATAGTATGCTGAAACTGCACCCCTGTTAGGGGTCCCTATTAGAATTAATTTGTCAACAAGCCCTGAACCGTAATTATAATCCTGAATAAGACTCCTAGCTACAAGTCCCCCCATACTGTGGCCTATTATATCAATTTTCCTATTTGGGTAGGTCTCTTTAATTTCTTTTATTAAGGGTTTTAAATATAATTCTATGGTAGTTTTTATAGTTTTACGCCAATCATAATAACATATGAATAAGTCTTGCCCCACACTATAGCCCATTTTCTCCAGCCCATTAATAAGGGGTTTATAAACTAGGGTCGCCATCCCAAAGCCCCATTGCCCCATGCCCTTAATAATATCATCCCCCATGGAACCCATCAGGCCTGGAATAAAAATTAGTGGATTTCTGTCATAAGCTTCAGACATAAATTTTACCCCCTAGCAATCAGATTAATTAATATAATCTATGCTAGGTTTATAAAATAGGTGCAAAATATCTATTGGTTTCTCTCCTCCCTGGCCAAGCTCCACTGGTCCCTTGCCCTTATCTGTATTTGCCTATTGTTTTTGATTTCCGGATGGTCTAAAGCCTTTGCATACCAATGTATGGCTTCCTTAGTGTTGCCAAATCTCCTATGTAATTCCCCTATTAAATATGATAATGCCACTTCATTCAAGCCTGCTATGGGGAAATACTCCTCTTGGTATGCCTCTTCCAATATATCCAATGCAGATTTGAGATACTCGTTTTCCTTTTCCTCCGATTTACCACGGTTTAACCATCCTAATTTCAAAAATATACTTCCAATATATCCCCTTGATTTTTTTAATAATTGTGCTGTTATCAGGGCTAATTTAAAACTTTCCTCAGCCTCTTCAAATGTTCTAACATTACCAAAGTCCCTTTGCATCCATTTCTTAGAAATCTTTTCATATAATAAGTCTCTTTCATCCCTTCTTAAGTCCGTATATTCGCTTTCTGTAGCACTAAACCCACAATTAGGGCAAATCCATACCTGATAGTAAAGAGGGTCTACACCCTCATATTTTACATAAAAATCGGGCTGTCTTTCGAGAACCTTCAACCTTCTTGTCCTCACTTTTTGTGTTGTGAAAATACTTTTGCAAGAAGGGCAATTTACCTTTTTTTCGTATAATGAATCTTTCATATTAACATGCCTCCCTCATTTGTCAGATTAAATTAATATAATTATTATTTTGTTACAATCTTATTAAATGCTAAAATTAATCTCTAATAATATAAAAGAATTTGTCATGGAACAATTATTCTCCTAAGTCTTCTAGCAACTCTTCATATGGTTGCGAGATAGGTTGCTCTTCTGGTAAATACTCTATATCAGTTGGTATTTCTCCAATATTAGGACCATTTTGTTCACCCTCAATTATTTTCCCGTGGACTGGTGCATAATAGTCTTTTGAAATATGCTCCCTTTTTATTTCCCTGCCATTTTCATAATAAACCTTGTAGGTACTTACACGGTAGCCTTTTTTGGCATCCCTTTCTACCTTTGTTTCCCCGTAAAGTAAATTGGGATCTTTGATAATTTCTGTCTGTGGTTCAATTACCTCTAATACCTCAGATATTAGGTTGATTTTAACCTTATCTTTTTTTTGTCCGTAAATTCTAGCGTGGATCCTATTTCCCGATACAAAAGATTCTATATATATAGGAGTCTTAAAATTATTTTTAAACCGCAGGTCCAGCTGGTCATAAGCAACAGCAGCATCATGCCCCAAGGGAACATAGGCAACGGTCAGAGAGTGATTTCTCCTAGTGGTAATATCCAAATTAGCCCTTACTGCCGCATTATACAGGGTAGTGGATACTTGACACACTCCTCCCCCTATCCCCGGCACCAATTCGCCCTTAAGAATCACTGGTGCTTCTTGATAGCCCTGGGCCATTCCAGTTGGTCCTGTTCTTTGATTAAAAGAGAATTCCTCCTGCGGCATAAGCACAGTTGAATTAATTTTGCCAGCAGCGATAGAAATATTTTTACTTCTTCCCACCGCTTGCAAATTAAAGACCGTACTAAATTCTCCTATCACCTCTTTGATAGTTTGCAATCTTTCCTCAGTTATTTGAGGAGCTGTACTTACAAGGGGTATTGCAATATTTTCTTGGCTAAAACTTTCAAATCCTTTAGCAATTCTATCCTTTAACAATTCCTTGTCTACTTCCAACCCGTCTTTTTCCTTAGTTATATGAAACTTACCATCCTGCCGGAGTATTGTGGCATCTTGAGCTTGTCTTGAAATCCCAGATGCTACATCATCTATTATGGCATTAAGTAATTTTTCTTCATAATCAGATTCTAGGGAGATTATTACCGCTTGCTTCCTAGACCAATAAATTTCACCGATTCTCCTGATTATGCTCCCTTGTCTACCCAAGTTATAGGCTTTTTCTACCGCCTTTTCATATGAATATGTATAACCAAGATCCCTGTAGTTCAATTGCCTCCTATAATCTTCATAAACAAGATTAAATTTTAGATTTTCCAATTGATTTTCATATTCATTTTTTATAGTTATTATTGCCTCATCCCTTGTTAAATTGCTTACATTTATTCCATCAATATAAGTTTCGGGATATATAGTGTTTTTATTAAGCATAAGCAAAGTTAAGGTTGCTACTGCCACCATAACTGTTATTGTTATTGCTGCCATTACCCACAAAGCTATTTCCTTCTTAGTTAATTTTTCAACAATTGGCTCCATAGCTTCCCCTCCTGATGCAATTATACTTTACAAAAATCCCAAATACAATAATTAAAATATACTATAAATTTAACTTTTCATGCATTAAATAATAGGGTATTTTAATTTATAGATACTAAAATACTATTGCTAGGACTTATAGTTCATTGGCAATTTTATTCCCAATATACCCATATCTCATCCCCTTCCCTAAGCGGATCAGCATAGCTTGCAAGTTCCCCATTATGTTTTAGAACCAATTTACCCTGAACCCTAGTCCTATCAAAATCAATATAATCAAATATATCTACAAATATTAAATTCTCCTTGCTAGTAACAATCTGTAATGGTTCACCATTATATAAGATATCTATTTTGTTAGTTTGTTTTTTTTCATTTTTTACTTCTATAGTTTTTTTAGTTTTTCTTTGAATTGTAATTTCCGCCCCATTTTCAAGGATATGATAATAATTTAACTTTTCTTCACCATTATAAAAATCATTCTCCTCAAATGATATTTCCAAGAACTCACATAAATCTTCTACTGTATTTATGAATATATATGTAATCCTGTCTTCTTGCTGCAATATATAAGAAGAAGGCATATCTTTTTCATTTGCTCTGATATTGTTATATCGAAAAATCTTTTTCCCGTTAACAAGAAAACCTTCATCTGTGCTTAATGCCTCGCCCAGGCTAATTCTTGCATCCTCACCATGGGTAGCAGGCAGAATTTTGATATGGTCCCCATTTTTTATTGGGCTGTCTAAACTACAATTTTCTTCATTCATGGTAATTTTTGCTGGTTCACCATATTTCCCAAAAAACACCTTGCCCTTATTATTAAAATATACCTTGAGACTTTTCCCCTTACTAGGTACCAATTTTCTTGGATTAAAATTTGTCATAGCTAGGGCATCTCTCACCTTTAATTCCTTGGTTTTTAACATCCTGATTTTTTTACCATCCACCCGAACATCAATGAAATCAGAAAATTTATTTTTTAATGATTTTAGTAAAATGCCAAGGGGTGTTATACTATCAGGCCCCTTAAGGAGTGATGTCTTATCTTCAAGGTTTTCCACCTTGTCTATTCCTCTAACAGCAACCCTTTCTTTTGGCAAACCCAGATATTCAGCAACCAATACATTCAGTCTGGGAATTTGGCTACCCCCACCTATTAAAAAAACTG
>CAZUTD010000032.1:0-11296 GCA_964623185.1 uncultured Clostridiaceae bacterium | reverse complement strand
TTTGGTTTCTATAGTATATAGCCTTTCTTCTAAACAAGCTAAATCCTCGTCAAAATTAAAAAGTAGTTTGCAATTTTCTCCCCCGCCCCCGGGGTAGGTAATAACTGCTATATCTGCCCTTCCGCCCCTAGCTTTAAAAGAATCTACTAAATCCAAAATACTGTACCGTGCGGATAGTATCTTTTTTGCCATGCTTCCACTAGTATCCAAAAGGATACAGGTTTGAAGATGGATTACATCCGAATATGAGTCTATATAATGTAATAGTTTACTGCGTGATTCCGGGAGGATATCATCTAATTCTTGTCCAATAATATCTCTTAGTTGTTTATTAACTGCATCTTGGATTGTTTTGTTTACGGTTTTATGAGTAAGGCTTTGCATTGTCTGATACAATTCATCGATATAGGAATATTCATAGAGCCCACCGCCCGCCTCTGCTATCCCAACAATTTCCGCTAGGGGCCCTTCGTCCTCCTGCCTTTGGTCTATAATCCCTATAGTGTTGACAATTATATTGCTATAATAAGCCTCCTTAGCAGCGCTAACGGGATCACCTCCCACATTAGACTTGCCATCAGTTACAATTATTATTTGTTTTATATTGGCTTCTTTTTGATCCATAACCTACCTCCTAGTTTTTTTCAGAGTATTTCCATAAGAGTTTTTTTTATGCAAATTATTCGGACCATTAACTAAGGAAGCCACACAAAAAAACTGCTCCTAATTCTTATTTAAGAGCAGTTAATCCTTTATCTTGATTTATTTATACAGAATTTATAAAATTAAAATTCTGCTGACTTTGGTGTCCTTGGAAATGATATGACATCTCTAATGTTTGATACTCCGGTTAAATACATAATAACCCTTTCAAAGCCTAGTCCATATCCGGCATGCCTTATGCTGCCATATTTCCTAAGTTCTAAGTACCACCAATATTCTTCCTTATCAAAACCTAATTCATCCATCCTTGCCTCTAATAGTTCTAATTTATCCTCCCTCTGACTTCCCCCAATAATTTCCCCTACTCCAGGTACCAATAAATCCATAGCAGCCACTGTTTTACCATCTTCATTTAATTTCATATAAAATGCCTTGATGTCCTTTGGATAATCAATAACAAAAACAGGTTTTTTAAATATCTTTTCCGTTATATATCTTTCATGTTCTGTTTGCAAGTCACAGCCCCATTCGACGGGGTATTCAAATTTTTGTCCTGATTCCTCAAGTAGTTTTATTGCCTCTGTATAGGTGATTTTTACAAAATCTGAGCTTATAACATTATTTAAACGATCTAACAAGCCCTTGTCTACAAAATTGTTGAAAAACTCCATCTCCTCAGGTGCATGTTCTAATACATAATTAATGATATATTTCATCATATCTTCAGCTAATTCCATATTATCATTCAAGTCTGCGAAAGCAATTTCAGGTTCAATCATCCAGAATTCCGATGCATGTCTAGCTGTATTAGAATTTTCAGCCCTAAATGTAGGCCCAAATGTATATATATTCCTAAAGGCTAAGGCATAGGCCTCCCCCTGCAATTGCCCACTTACTGTTAAATTGGTTTCCTTGCCGAAGAAATCCTTTGTATAATCAATTTCTCCATTTTCAGCCATGGCCGGTTTCTTAGGATTCATTGTTGTAACCCTAAACATTTCCCCTGCACCCTCAGCATCGCTAGAAGTAATTATGGGCGTATGAACATAGACGAAATCTCTCTCCTGTAAAAATTTATGTATAGCATAGGCAGCCAAAGACCGAACCCTAAATACTGCCGAAAAAAGATTACTTCTAGGTCTTAGGTGGGCAATCTCCCTCAAAAATTCTAGGGAATGTCTCTTTTTTTGTAGGGGATAGTCCTTATCCGAGATACTGCCAGCTTCAATCCTTGTAGCTTTGACTTCAAATGGCTGTTTTGCATCGGGTGTTAATTCTAATTTCCCCTCTACCCTAATAGCTGTGCTTATGGGTAATTTCGAAACTTCAGCAAAATTATCCAAGCCCTCCTCAAATACAATTTGTAAATTCCTAAAAAAACTTCCATCATTTACTTCAATAAATCCAAAGGCCTTTGATGCCCTTAATGTTCTAATCCAGCCCTCGATTACAATATTCTGATTTGCATATTTCTCCTTGTTTCGGTAAATATCTTTGATAAGCATTGATTTCATCATCTTTCCTCCTTATTTGCTTTTAAAAATTTACTTCAAAAAACCTTCATCCCTAAAAAGAAAGGGACGAAGGTTTTATTATCTTCGCGGTACCACCCTAATTATCATATATGATCGGCTCCTACATTAGTCACAGGATAACGGTGTGATTCCGTCCAAATCTACCAGCATTATGCCTTCGGTTAGAGACTCAGGGCCGTTCTTCAGTATAAGCTTCTATATCAGTCTCCCACCACCACTGACTCGCTTGTATTTTATCCCTATACCTACTCTTCCCATCATAGCCTTTAGAATATTCATTTATTAATACAAATATTATAAGCAGTAAACAAGAAAATGTCAAAGTTTTAAAGATATTATATCCAAAGTTTTATTTTAATATTGACAAGTGAAAATTTTAAATATATACTATTATAGTTAACATGTTAATTAATTGGTATTGAGGTGAATATAATGAAGGAAAAAAAGTCTTGTTTACTTTATCATCTGAATAAGGCTTCAAATATGATAAAATGGGAACTTAATCATTATTTAAAAGATTATGATATTACATCGGCCCAATGGAGGGTATTAATGTATTTAGCGGAATCTCCCCACAGGGGTGCTACACCTGGGCTTATCGCCGAAAAACTGAATGTGGAAAGGCCCGCAATTACAAGGGTAATTGATAGCTTAGTTAAAGAAAGTTTAATTATAAAAGAGGATAATCCCCATGATAGGAGGTCCCAATTAGTTATTCCGACTGATAAGGCAGAAAAAATCATGCCCCAATTAAAACTTATTGGAAATAGGCTCATGGAAAAGAGTTTTAATAATTTCAATAATGATGAAGTCCAGCAATTAAACGCTTATTTGATAAGCGTAATTCAAAATTTACGTTAAAATGACACTTAAGAAAATATTTGCAGGGAGAGAAGATTATGAGTAATTCTAGACAATTAGGTGAAGAAAAAATATTAAAGTTATTATTAAGATTTTCCATTCCAGCCATTATAGGTATGTTAGTAAATGCCTTATATAATGTAGTGGACAGGATATTTGTTGGTAACGGAGTTGGGTCGGTTGGAATTGCTGGTATAACTATAGCATTTCCAATTATGACCATTATGATGGCATTTCAGATGCTAATAGGTATTGGGGCCAATGCTTTGGTATCCATCCGATTGGGACAAAATAGGAAAGAAGATGCTGAAAAAATCATAGGTAATTCGGTAACCTTGTTAATTGCCTCCGCCATAGGGCTGGCCATAGTGGGTACATTATTTCTTGATCCCATTCTAAAAGTTTTTGGT
Organism: uncultured Clostridiaceae bacterium; assembly: GCA_964623185.1. GTDB lineage: Bacteria > Bacillota > Clostridia > Peptostreptococcales > Natronincolaceae > CAYMGQ01. The sequence continues at coordinate 7,827 of CAZUTD010000032.1, read as the reverse complement.
GCCAGTCAAGAAGTCCTGCCTTATGCAAGGGAATATATCCGCATTATTTTATGGGCGGGAATATTTCAATCTATCGGATTTGGTATGAATCATTTTATCCGGTCAGAAGGAAACCCCAAGGTGGCCATGTTTACTATGTTGATAGGTGCTGTTGTAAATACAATTTTAGACCCTATTTTTATCTTTGTATTTGGCTGGGGAATGGCAGGTGCCGCTATAGCCACGGGAATAGCCCAGGCAGTATCAGCCGCATGGGTCCTATATCATTTCCTTTCTGGCAGAAGTTCATTAAGGCTTCGGTCTGAAAATTTAAAATTGGATCTTCCTATTGTCAAGGATATTTTGGCTTTAGGATCATCGCATTTTGCCATGCAATTAGCTAGCAGTGTTTTAAATGTAGTAATGAATACAACCCTAATCACCTACGGGGGAGATATAGCTGTGTCAGGTATGGGAGTTGTAATGAGCCTAAACACATTGATATTAATGCCTATCTTTGGGATTAATCAAGGTGCCCAGCCCATCATCGGTTATAATTATGGGGCCGAAAAATATGACAGGGTAAAAGAAACCTTAAAGTTAGCTATCTTGGGAGCAACTTTGATTTCCACCCTGGGCTTTATTGGCACTAGGTTATATCCATCCCAAATGGTCGCTTTCTTTAATTCAGAAGATATAGAATTAATTAATTTTGGTTCAAGGGCCCTAATCACTTTTATGGGTGCTCTACCTATTATTGGTTTCCAAATCGTTTCGGCCAGTTACTTCCAGGCAGTAGGCAAGCCCAAGCATGCCACTACTTTGAGTCTATCACGCCAGGTGCTACTCTTAATCCCAGCATTAATAATTTTACCAAGGTTTTGGGGTATGCAAGGGGCCCTAATTTCCGGACCCACATCAGATATTGTTTCATCAATAATAACGGCAGTTTTTATCACTAGGGAAATGAAGGATTTAGGATTTCAACATGAGGCAAGTATTCGAACCCATGGACTTAAAGCTTCGCCTCTGGTACAAACAAGAAGATAGTTTTAAGCTTTTATTCTATTTTTTAGGTCCCGATATGATACTTCCATGGTAGATAGACTAATTAATTAAAGTTAGTATATCTACTGGGAGGTATTTTTTATTGAAAAAAATTATTGTTTACTTTTCCTGGGGTCTTAAACTAATGTATCAATCGACCTTTAACAACATATAATAATGCCAATAAAATTAAAGTTAGAGGAGAATTCTATATGAAAAAGGTATTTCTTCTTTTTATAGTGGTGGTTAGCATATTTATAATGTTTGCCTGCACATCATCCAAAAATAATGATATAGATAATAGTATAAAATATACAAAAGAGTTCCCCTATCTGCCATCATATGAGGATGAAATGGAAGTAATCGAATTCAAGGAAGGTGAAAAAGGAGAAGTGGATATTGCCACATATTTGATAAAAAGCACAAGTCCAAACGAGTTCTTAGCACGCTATGAGGAACTTCTTATTGCAAACGGCTGGAAAAACTCTTTTGATAATAAACCAGTTTCTATTAATATGGAAAAAGATGACCATATTGCCATTATTATTACGCCACCCATAAAAGATGAGACTAGCCTAAAAGTAATGATATATTCAAAATAGGTTCCTAGCCACCCTGTATGATTTTCAAGCAAATTTATATGAAAATTTCTTGACATAAGTCTAGCTTAAGCTAATAATTTAAATATATGGTATTATTTTGATTTTCCTATACTTGTCTTATGGTTAGCAAAAACTAAGGGGGAAGATATTATGAATAGACAAAATATTAGGGTCCTTTCAGGACTTATATTGTGCCTGTATGTTTTTTTAGCAATCACCGGCTGTAATTTTAAAACAACTTCCAATAATGGAAACACGACCCATGATAATTTTAAGTTGGTCGATAGTGATTTCTTTTGTCTAGAAGTTCCAAACAACTGGGAGCTGGAACCTGTGGAAGATTCTAGTTTTGATTGGGCTATATACGAGGACTCAAACTATATAGGCCATATACAGATGATAAATTATGCAGTGGAAGATGATTTTGAAGAAGAAGATTTACAAGTAATTTATATTGCCGATGATGACATCCTAAGAAAGGCCGTAGTTTTACTATACTCCGATGATATAGTTGCAAATGTAATAAAAACTATTAGGGAAAGTTTTGTTTTTTTGGATAGTCCATATAATATTTTGGATTTCCAAAGGGATGCAAAAACATATCTTTCTGATGGCGGCCAAAATCTTTTTGGACAAATTATTGGCATCGACACCCAGGATGATCAATCAATGGCAGTTCAAATAAAACTACTGCAATTCCTGGCCGACGGACCGGAGGATAATAACCCTAATGGCTTTAGTATAGAGGATTTAAAGCAAATAAGGACCCTGTCTTTTGACCCTGGTGTTAGGGTTGCACCCCTAATTGAACCCAATTATACCTATGGGCTTTATGAAATGCCCCTTTTAGATAAAAGTTTTTTGCAAAATTATCCTTCTTACAAACAAGAGTTTTATGATTTTATTCTGGACAGGGATGGCCAGTTAAGGATGATATTGCAACATTATATCCCTTGATACATAAGATATATTTAATGTTAAGCTTTAATTAAGTTAAAAGATAGGGAGTGTTATCATGATTTACAAGGTACAACAAAAAATATTTTCTTTTGCTGATAATTTCACCATTAAAAACCAATATGATGAAGATTGTTTTATAGTAAGGGGGAAAATCTTCACCCTCGGCAATAAATTGAAAATTGAAGACTTGCAGGGAAGAGAATTGGTATATATTGAGCAAAAATTGTTTAGATTCTTTCCAGAATATAATATATACTTTGAGGGCCAGCATTTAGCTAGGGTAAAGAAGGAATTTACCTTTTTTAAACCCCGTTTTAATATTCAAAGCTCCATGGGTAATTATAAAATTGATGGAAACTTTATATCCCATAACTTTGCAATTTATAAGGGTGAAGAAATTGTTGCTAGGATTGATAAGAAATTTTTCGCCTTTGCTGATACCTACGCAGTGGATATAGCCGATACAGAGAACCAGCCCTTTATGCTGGCCCTTGTTATTGTAATCGACCAGGTACTCCATGATAATAACCATAATAATAATTAAGATTTAATAGGGGTTTTGTCCGTCATTTAACAGTTTTAGTGGGGGATTAATCCCCCACTAAAAAATATATAGGTAGAATTTTTGTTTTTATGGTATCCAGTTAAAGTGCCCCCATATCCTAAGCATTGTCCTCTGACCTTGGTGGTCTTGGCCCATGGTATTGGTAATAATTGCATTGAATTCTTCCATTATATAATTTTCTTTTCTTATCTGCTTTTCTAGCAAATAAATTTTCAAAGCTAGGATGGGATGTAATAATATAATAAGACCAGGTATCTAGCTTAGCAAATACCCTCCCCATATCCCTATACAGCTTTTCGACCTCCGATTTTTCTCCTAACCTTTCCCCGTATGGGGGATTACATATGATGCAACCATATTGAAACCTCGATGCAAGATTAGTTATGTCAAGTTTTTGTATATGTATATCCCCCTCCAAAAAGCTTTCTTTAATATGGTGCCTAGCTAAACTCAAGTCCTCGCCATCCCTATCAGAACCATAAATTCTTATTGGCCTATCATAATCAGCTAAATCATGGGTCTCCTTCCTAGCTTCCCGCCATATATCCTTGGGGATATTGTCCCATTCCTCTGCTGCAAAATTTCGATTCATTCCAGGTGCTATATTTTTTCCTATTAGGGCTGCCTCTATGGGTATGGTTCCTGACCCGCATAGGGGGTCTATTAAAACCCTATCTGGATTCCAAAAACTTAATTGAATAAGGCCTGCTGCCAAAGTTTCCTTTAGGGGAGCTGTATTTGATAGGGTTCTGTAACCCCTTTTGTGCAATCCCACACCACTTGTATCAATCGTTAGGGTCGCCATATCATTTAGTAGGGCTACCTCTATTTTGTATTGACCCCTTTCCTCCTTGAACCAGGAGGTATGATATTTTGATTTCAAACTTTCTACCACTGCTTTTTTTACAATAGCCTGGCAATCCGAAACACTGGCCAGTTGAGATTTAACCGATTTACCCACTACTGGAAAAACACCGTCCTCCGGTATCCATTCATGCCATGGCAAAGCCTTTGTTTTTTCGAACAATTCATCAAAAGTGGTCGCCTTATATTGGCCCAATTTTACCAAGACCCTATCGCCAGTCCTTAACCACAAATTGCACCTGCAAATAGCTTTTTTATCAGCAAGAAAACTAATTTTCCCGTTTTCAACCTTTATATTTTCATAACCCAAGGCCCGTACTTCCCTTGCAACAACCGCCTCTAATCCGAAGGCACTAGTAATAATTAATTCTATTTTATCCACCCTATCTCTCCTAACCTATATAAACATATTTTCTTTATTTTTTTCCTTTTTTCCGAATATATTCCCTATTCATTATCACGATATAGTAAAAACAAAAATAATACAAGTATAAATGTATTAGGTTAATTTTTTAAAAAACAATTGACATTTTCCACTATTTTACTATGACTTTTTACTTATAAATATATTTTAGTTGAAATTTATCCCAGATTATCATAATATTAAGATAATATGAGTAGAATGTCGAAATGAACAATTTTATATTTTAAATTTTTTTATACTAATAATTTATAAAGGTGGTATGCTTATGGACACAGGAGTATTCTTAAGGCCCAATGAAATCCACATAAGTAATTTAGAAGAAAACATGATAATTATTCAGGAAGTAATCAATGAACAAGGTGTTGTTTTAGTACCCAAAGGTTTTGTTATTAGAAATCTAAAACGTTTTAAAGACTTGCTTTTAGTCCATGATATTTATACTGTATTTGCCAGACTACCGGAAGAAGAGCCTATTCCTGAGGAAGAAATTTCTACACATTCACTCAAAATAAGAGAATTTGTGGAAAACTTTGAAGAAAAAAGGGAAAGTCTAAAACTTGAATTTGAAAAAATTATCAGGGGAGATAATGTCCAAGAAAAAGACTTGCGTAAAAAAATTAGAAATACTTTGGAGGTATTTGAAGAAGATATAAATATCTTTCAGTTAATTCAAAAGGTAAAAGATTTAGATGATATCACTTATGCACATGCACATAATGTTACACTTATAACTTATAGTATTGGCAAATGGCTTGATTTGAACCAGGACGATTTAAAAGACCTGTCCCTAGCTGCCCTATTAATCGATATTGGGAAAATTAAACTTCCCGAATCTCTTTTAAATAAAAAAGGGAAGCTAACCAATGACGAATGGTTGCAATTGCAAAGTCATGCCATACTCAGTTACGAGCTTATCAAGGATTATGACTTTTTATCGAAAAAAATAAAAGATGCGGTTTTACTTCATCATGAAAAAATGGATGGCAGTGGTTATCCAATGGGATTTAAGGGAGATAAAATTCCCCTTTTCGCCAAAATAATTTCCATTGCAGATGTTTACAGTGCCCTAACTTCACAAAGGTCCTATCGTTCCAAGAAAACACCTTTTGAAGCTATTAAAATACTAGAAACCCAATTTATAGGCAAGCTTGACACAAATATTTTATACCTATTTTTAAATCGTATTGGAGACTATTTTGTTGGCCAGAAGGTAAGATTGAATAGTGGTGAAATTGCCAAAATAATGTTCATGCCCAAACGCAACATCTACAGGCCAATTGTACAATTAGAAGATGGATCCACCTTACTTGATCTAGGGGCAAAAGAAAACGAGGAAATAGAAATAGAAGAATTTGTTTAATACCAGATAGCCATACAATTATTTATAATTATATGGCTGTTTATTTTTTTTGATTGTTTTAAACAAATATTATGTGGATATTTTAAAGTTTGCCATGTGTATAATGTGTATAATCCTGTTGACAATATGATTTTGACGGGACAAGCCTGTGGATTATATTGTGCGTTCACTTAAACCCTATCCACAAATAATAACTATGGATTCTTAGTTTAAAATATGGTATGTTATAAAGGTACGGCTCATATCAGTGTCTTGCCCGTGTTTTAATACTCTGGGTATTGCCTATAACTCCTGTGGCTGTTTACAATTTATAATTTTATAAAACAAATATCTATCAGGATAAATCTATGCACAATAAGAAAAGGTGATTGTAATGAGAATTATTGATTTGTATCATGCAACAGAAGAACTTAAACTAGCGCTGCCTATTTTTGATGGTAATGGAAAAATCCTACTAGCAAGCGGTGTCTATTTAAAACCTTCCCTAGTGGCTAAATTGTTAGAATTAGGCTACACAAGAGTTTACATCCACGATGATTACTGCCAACAGGAAATTGAGGATATTATTAAACCCGAGGCAAGGCAAAAGGCCATAGCCCATGTACGCAAACTTTCTTCTATCGTAAAAGAAGATGGCAATAGAAAAGGTTTTGAATCTAGCTTTGACAATGACCTAACCATGGCAAAAGCTACAATTTCTTCAATAGTCGATGATATCTTTGCAAAACAAGATATTGTTATTGATTTGTTAGATTTAAAAACAATTGAAGGCTATGTCTATGAACATTCCATCAATGTAATGATTCACTCCCTTGTCCTGGGCACTACATTGGGCCTAAATAAAATTGATTTAGAACGGCTTGCCCTTGCGGCTGCCTTCCATGATATTGGTATGATGTTTGTTCCGGAAGAAATTTTAAAAAAGAAAAGTTCACTTACCCCAGAAGAAATGCTTATTATAGAGACACATACAAGCAAGGGTTACGAATTTCTAAAAACAAAAACCAACCTATATCCGACTATACGGGTCGCCGCTTTACAGCATCATAAACGGTATGATAATACGGGGTATCCGGATTCAATATCCTATGAAAATATCCACCTATTTTCAAAAATTATTGGTCTTGCTGATACTTTCGATGCTATGACTTCACACCGGCCCTATAAAAAAGCAGAACCTGTTTTTGAAGTTTTAGAATATATCATGGGCAGCGGTGGAAGCTTATTTGACCCGGTATTAACCAAGGCATTTATTCTAAATATTAACCCCTATCCTGTAAATACCTTAGTTGAATTAAATAATGGTTGTATTGGGGTAGTTACAAAGGTTAACGGTCGATTTTTTAGCAGACCGGAAGTACAATTAATATTGGACAAAAATAAAAATAAAATAAACAAAAAAATAAACCTATTAGATAGAAAGACCCTAGTTATTAAGGGTATTATTAGCAATATCTAGCCATATTTGTCTATACAAACCACCCCTGAAATTAGATTTTATCTAACTCCAGGGGTGGTTATTTAATTTTAAATTCTCTATCTTATATTTTTTTATTTGTATTTCTAAATATATAAACCCCTATTCCCCTATAATTTTTATTTTATCTTCAGGAATATTTAATTCTTCCTCTGTTGCTGATACCGCAACAGCGACAGCAGCATCCCCCACTATATTAATAGTTGTTCTGGCCATATCCAAAATCCTATCAATGCCGGCAATTAATGCAGATCCCTCTAGGGGTAATCCCACAGAAGTTAATACCATTGTCAGCATTAAAAATCCCGCACTGGGTACACCCGCTGTCCCAATTGATGCTAGTGTAGCAGTTAAAACAATAGTTGCTTGTTGGACCAGGGATAAATTCAGGCCATATACCTGGGCCACAAAAAGTGCACATATTCCCTGGTATAATGCAGTACCATCCATATTTATGGTAGCTCCCAAGGGCAGGACAAAGCTTGCAATATCATTTGGCACCCCTAAATTATCTCTTGCAGATTTAATTGTAACCGGCAAGGTTCCAGC
>CAZUTD010000031.1:0-11299 GCA_964623185.1 uncultured Clostridiaceae bacterium | reverse complement strand
AATTTCGACCCCAAGAATTCTGGCTGAACGCTGAACTATGTCAGTAAGTTGTTTCACATTATAGAGATCAAGCTTGCAAATAACACCAAATCTATCTCTTAATGGGGCTGTTAACAATCCTGCCCTTGTTGTAGCACCTATTAATGTGAACTTGCTTAAATCAAGTCGAATTGATCTAGCACTTGGTCCCTTGCCTATAATAATATCTAAGGCATAATCCTCCATTGCAGGATATAGTATCTCTTCAACAGTTCTGTTCAATCTGTGTATTTCATCTATGAATAAGACATCATTTTCTGAGAGATTGGTGAGTATTGCAGCTAAATCTCCGGGTCTTTCAATAGCCGGCCCGGAGGTGACTCTGATATTTACATTCATTTCGTTAGCAATAATATTAGATAAAGTTGTTTTACCTAATCCCGGAGGTCCATAAAGAAGCACATGGTCCAAAGCTTCCTCCCTTGCAATAGCCGCCTCGATAAATATTTTTAATTTTTCTTTAATTTTATCTTGCCCTATGTAATGTTTCAGATATTTTGGGCGCAACCCACCCTCTATTTGATAATCTTCATCCCTAAATTTACTAGTTACAATTCTTTCATCAATTTCCATAAGAACTCTTAAGCCCCCATCTTATTTCATCAATATTTTTAATGCTTTCTTTATTCCTTCTTCAATGCTGACATCAGCAATGTCAACAGCATACAATGCATTTTCAGCCTCTTGTTTGTTATATCCCAATGCTACCAATGCATCAACTACCTCATAACTATTTTCAAAAATATCTGCATTTTCATCATCTATTTTAATATCGTAATGCTTTACCTTGTCTCTAAGCTCAAGTATAATCCTCTCCGCCGTTTTTTTACCAACACCCGGCGTTTTTATAATATTATTAATATCCTTGTTTACAATGTATTTCGCCAATCTAAAAGGACTATATGTAGATAGGATTGCAATAGCCAATTTGGGCCCTATTCTGGAAACAGAAATTAACATTTTAAACATATCTAACTCATCCTTATGGGTAAATCCATAGAGGTTAATTTCATCTTCCCTGACCGAAAAATATGTATAAACGGTTGCAATTTGACCCTGCTTAAGCTCGGCTATGCTGTTAGTAGTACTGTATACTTTATAACCAATTCCATTAACTTCTATAATTACTCTGTCAATGAAACAATCTGACACCCTGCCTTTGATAAACTCAAACAATATAATCTCTCCCCACTAACTTTATTCCGGCAATCCAAATAAATTTTGGTATTTTGCCGAATGTGCGTGACATACAGCAATAGCTAGTGCATCAGCCGCATCATCTGGTTTTGGAATCTTATCTAAATTTAAAATCATTTTTATCATTTCTTGAACTTGCCTTTTTTCTGCCCTCCCATACCCCACTACACCTTGTTTTATTTGAAGCGGAGTATATTCATATAATTCCTTATCATTGTTAGCAGCCGCCAAAATTGCGACCCCCCTTGCCTGACCTACTAATATAGCCGTCTTGGCATTTGTGTTAAAGAAAAGTTCTTCTATTGCTATAATTTCAGGATTATATTCGATGATCAAATCATTTAGATCCTCATATATCTTTTTTAGACGCTGTGCAGTACTTGATTTGTTGCTTGTGGTGATAACCCCATGTGTAATTTCCTTAAAGTGATTACCCGTATATTTGATAATGCCATAACCCATTATGGCAATTCCAGGATCAATACCCAATATAATCATAATTTAATACCCCCGATTAATTCTAAAAAGATTATTGCTATTTCATAGTGTATCATATTACACTATAAAAATCGATATCGACAAAACCCAATTTGCAAAAAAGGATTTCTCTTTCTAATACCTATAATAATTAAAACGATATAGTTTTTAAGCAAAACTATATCGTTCTTCATCATGGTTCTATCATGTATTATCTAACTATTATAATCTTCCAATAACTCATATACCTCCTTTTTAGTTTTTCTATAAATGCCTTCTCTTAATTTGTTTTGATCCACATGTGGCAAAATTGAAATAGGTATAGAAGTAATTTCAATTAATTCTTTTCCACCATTAGCATCCATGTAATAAATTGTTATATATCCGTCCTTTTCTGTTACCAAATAAAAATCACTATCGTTTGAAAATGTTTTGTTTTTATATTGGTATAATACCACCTTTTCACTAGAAAAACTTTCTATCATAAATGCAGGAAAATTATTTTTTAAATATATTTCCAAATCCTTCTCCCTAAAGCCAATAAATTCACTGCTAGGTATCAATTCTTCCTCCAACACATGATTAGACTCATCATATAATGTTTTATACATAATTTCTGTGTCCTGGTTGATGGTATCAGCAAAATAGTTAACAGCAATTTCGTCATCTTCTTCTATTAATAAATTGTCATCCTGGTTTATTTTATCACTTATTTTGACATTGTCATCCGGGGGAAAAGGGGTCACCCTTGTCTTATGCATTTTGATTTTATTATAACCTATATAAAAACCTAGTAATATAAAACTGAAAACTATAATACATGAAAATATTCCTTTAGGGAACCTTTTCCTTCTTTTATACATAAAAATAACCTCCTTATGTCCCTAGAGGATTATTTTATCCAAATTCTTCAACTTTATACCTGGCTATTAAATTTGATACTTTCAAGTTCTTTTATAAATTTCCAATTCACCTTAAAATCTTCTGTCAATGCTTTATCTGATATTTTGGCAAGTGGCACGCAAAGTGGCACGGGGAGGGAGAAATCCGGGGTTGTAAGATGATTTTGGGGTAAAGAAAAGGGTTAGATAAAATCTCTCTAACCCTTGGTGTTACTGTTTGGCGGGAGTACGTGGGAATCGAACCCACCCGAGAAGCTCCTAACCCCTCATACTGGTTTTGAAGACCAGAGGGCACACCAGCACCCATCTACCCCCATTTTTCTAGTATCAATTATTTGTGGAGCAAATGTATTATAACATATAGTATTTTATCTTACAAGAAATTTAAAAAGATTTTATGATACTCTTTTCAATATTGTAGCCCACATCTCAATCGTGGCCAAATAAGGCCCTAACAAAAGCATCAGGACAAAACTCCTGTAAATCTTCAACCTTTTCACCAACTCCAATTAACTTGACAGGTATGTTTAGCTCTCTGCTAATTGCTACTACAATACCACCTTTTGCAGTTCCATCTAACTTTGTTAAAATTAATCCAGTAATGTTTGCTACCTCTTTAAAAGTTTTTGCTTGTTGTATTGCATTTTGCCCAGTTGTGGCATCCAAAACCAATAATACCTCCTTGGATGCTTGTGGGTATTCTCTTTCAACTACCTTAAATACCTTTCCTAATTCATTCATTAAATTTTTCTTGTTATGAAGGCGTCCGGCTGTATCACAAATCAGCACATCGACATTTCTTGCCTTAGCAGCATGAATAGCATCGTAAATAACTGCAGCGGGGTCCGAACCCTCCTGATGCTTAATCACATCAATCCCGACCCTATCGCCCCATATCTCAAGCTGGTCGATAGCTGCGGCCCGGAAAGTATCTCCAGCCCCTAGCATCACCTTCTTACCTTCTTTTTTTAGTTTATATGCAATTTTACCAATTGAGGTCGTTTTACCAACACCGTTAACACCAACAACTAAAATTATCGATGGTGAAGGAACAATATTTAAAGAAGCTGATGATAATTCACTTAAAATATTGATTAATTTATCCTGTAGAACCCTTTTAATATCCCCAGATTCAATTATTTTTTCATTCTTAACTACTTCCCTTAATTCGTCCATGATCTCCATAGTCGTATTAACTCCTATATCAGCACCAATTAAAATTTCCTCCAACTCCTCGAATAATTCCTCATCAATTTTTTGATATGACTTAATTAATACATCTATCTTATCGGTAATTCCTTTTTTTGTTTTTGATAAGCCGAATTTTAATCTTTCAAACAAGGTTGTGTTTTCACTATCATTATTTTTAAATTGTTTTTCGCCACCTAGTGACTTTGCCTTTTCTTCATCACTTTCAATTTTCAGTTCAAATTCCTTATCCTCATTTGGTCCATCTTGTGGCATTTCTTTATCAGTCTCTGTCTTTCCGCTGGCTGTGCTTTCGTCTATTTCATTGAAATTATTTTTTTGCTTCTTGTTTAATATCTTCTCCCGCATTTTTTTGAACATAAAATTTCCTCCTAACTAGCAATTTCCTTATTAAATTCATCTGAAAGTTTCACTGAAACAATCTTAGAGACTCCCTTTTCTTCCATAGTTACACCATATAGTACATTAGCGTTTTCCATAGTACCCCTTCTGTGGGTAACCACAATAAATTGTGTTTCAAGTGATAATTCTTGTAAAAAGCTAGCAAACCTATTGACATTTACCTCATCCAATGCTGCCTCAATTTCATCCAGTATGCAAAAGGGACTAGGTTTTACTAACAATATACCAAACAATAAAGATATAGCTGTTAATGCCTTTTCACCACCCGAAAGAAGCGATAAACTTTGTAGCTTCTTCCCGGGAGGCTGAGCAATAATTTCGATACCGCAATTCAATATATCACTCTCATCCTCTAGAATTAATTCAGCCTTACCACCTCCAAAGAGCTTGACAAATACTTCCTGAAACTTTTCTTGAATTTTACCAAACTCATCGAGGAATTGTTTTTCCATAGTTTTTTCCATGTCTTTAATTATTTTATACAAATTTAATCCAGCGCTCTCTAAATCATCCTTTTGTTCCTTTAAAAACTGGTATCTTTCTTTAATGATTTTATATTCTTCAACTGATTCCAAATTTATATTACCCAACAACTTTATTTCATCTTTTAAAATTTTAACCTCTTTTATGATATTTATATTTTCTGCTATCTCACCTTTAATTTTTTTTGCATGATTATAAGTTAGCTCATATTCTTCCCAAAGTTTATTATAAAAGGTCTCCTGTTGGATTTCTAACCTAGTAGCCTTTACATCAAGCTTATGACTACTTTCATTTAATTCACAAATAATTTCCTCAACTTGACTTGCTATTATTTTGCTTGCCCTAGAGTCATCTATAAGCTTTTGTTTCAATCTTTTTTCCTGATTCAAATTTTCGTCTAGTATTTTCAGTCGATTAATTGCCCTATGTAAATCTGATTTGATTATATTTAAGTTTTCTTTGGATGATGCCCGTTTTTTACTTAAATCTATAATCTCTTTATCTTTTTCACTAGCTTGGATATCATTTTCCTCAAGATTCCTTTGCAGATTATCTATTTCATGTAACAAGGCCCTTTTTTGTTCTTGTACAGAAACTAGACCTATTCTCTTTTTTGTGATTTCTTCATTTAGTATATCTAATTGCTGGTTACCAGCTAATAAGCCTTTTTCATAATCCTTCAAACTATGCTCTGTATTTACAATAGCTTTTTCCATCAATTGTATTTCATTGCAGGCATTGTTATATTTTTCTAAGGTTATTTTTTTAGCCTCATTTATTTCTCTTAATTCGTTTTTTATTTGTTGAATAGATAAATGAATTTTTTTATTGTCCTCAGTACATTGTTGTAATCGGCTAGTTAGTGTTACCTCTTGAATTTTCATTTCCTGTTCTTTAACTTTTAATAGCTCCTCTTCTTTTAATAAAGTGTTTTTTAATTGACTTAGTTTACTTAGAACAATTTTGTTTTTTTCGTATTCTTGGCACATTTTTTTTATTGATTGCGTCAATTCTTCCATTTCTCTTTTTCTTCCCAATAAACTAACTCCTCTAAAGGTGGTTCCGCCTCCTGTTATTGAACCACCTATATTCATAACATCCCCATCTAATGTTACAATTTTAAATCTATGTTGTAGTGCTTTAGCAAGCTTGATTCCAATATCTATATTGGGAACTATTAAAACCCTAGATAACAAATTAGATATTATATTAGTGAATTTATTATCGAATTCAATAATTTCACTAGCGATTTTTACTTCTCCAAATGCCTTTATTGTTTTTAATTCGCTATTATTTATGGTTCTTGTCACCATGGAGCTTAAGGGTAAAGCCGTAATCCTACCCAGTTTATTCGTTTTCAAATAGTTTATAAGCTTTTTTGCAGTTTCTTCATCATGTGTAACGATATGTTGAATAGATGCCCCTAATCCTGTTTCTATCGCCAGTTCATAGGTTGGCGGAACTTTAATAAGACTAGCTACTGTCCCATAAACACCCTTTCGCAAGGCGAAATTCTCTTCACAAGCCAACAGTACATTTTTCACGCCCTTATTATAACCCTCATGCCCCTTTTCCATTTCATCAATGATGTTTTTCCGTGATTCCTTATGTTGGATTTGCTTTGTAAGAGTTTCTAGTTGTTTTAATAAGACACTTTCCTTGTTTATAAGCGAATCTTTTTTTATCCGAATATCAGTTGTTTTATCAATTGTATTTTTAAAATCAAATTTCAATTTGTCTAAATCCGATTCTACTTCAGCAATTTGCGTACTAGCTGTGATTTTATTATTATTATAAATTTTCATACTTTCATTTATCTGTGATATTCGGTGCTGCATTGTATCCACAAGAGTCTTATAACTGTTACCCTGACTTTTCATGTCGGAAATTTGATTTAGAATATCTATAATATGTGATTTGGATTTTTCTATATCTTCTTGTTTCAAAGTTTTTAAATTGTTAATCCTATCATACTCAGCAGTTTTATTCTGCACTTCCTTTTCTATTAGTTCTATATCAAAATCTAGTTGTTTTAATTGATTTAGTTTTTCATCCAATCCTATTCTCATTTTTTGTTTACTCTTAGATAGGTTTTGTATTTCCTCTTCCAATCTATTTACATTATATGTATAATGCCCAATTTGTTCCTGATTTACATTTATCTCCCCTTCATATCTACTAATTTCTTTTTGTGTGCTATGGTAATCATCCCTATATTCAGATATTTTATCTTCAACTAAATTTAACTTTTCCTCCAGACTTTCAAGCCTATTATTGAGCCTGTCCTTTTCCAACATCTGGGTCGATAATGAATCTTTTAGCACATTCATTTGTTTATGTATATGTTTTAATTCCAAATCAATCTTGTCAATTTCCTTAACAAATAGGTTTACCTCATATTTTAACAATGATTCTTTTAATTCTATATATTTTTGTGCCTTTATACTTTGATTTTTCAAAGGTCCAATTTGATTTTCTAGTTCGTATAATATATCTGTTATTCTAACAAGATTATCTTTGGTAGATTTTAATTTTTTTTCTGCCTCAACCTTCCTATGTTTGTACTTTACTATTCCAACTGCTTCCTCAAACAATTGTCGTCTCTCTTCTGACCTAGTACTTAAAATTTCATCAATTTTTCCCTGACCAATAATTGAATATCCATCCTTGCCAACACCTGTGTCCATAAATAGTTCTCTTATGTCCCTTAACCTACAAACAGACTTGTTTAAATAGTATTCACTTTCTCCGGACCTGTACATCCTTCTGGTTATAGTGATTTCATCATATTCTATAGGTAAATACTGTGAATTATTATCCAATGTTAATGAAACTTCAACCATGCTTAATGCTTTTCTATCATTAGTACCGGTAAAAATTACATCCTCCATTTTATTTCCCCTTAAGGATTTAATACTTTGTTCACCCAATGCCCACCTAATGGCATCAGATATATTGCTTTTGCCACTACCATTGGGGCCTACTATTGCGGTAACCCCTTTCTCAAAATCGAGCTCTATCTTATTAGCAAAAGACTTAAATCCATAAAGTTCTAACTTTTTTAAATACAAGGAAATCACCTCGTTTTCATCTTAATTCTAAAATCATTTTATTTTTGCAATATTGCATGTCCCTATACCCTGTACAATATAAACAACATATAGGCCTGCTATTTTATCTCAACCTTTATGCTATCTTGTTTCATATCTGACAAATGTATAATTTTTACCCTTGAAAAATTATATTTTTTCATGAAATAATTTTTATTTGATTTTCTAAATCCAGCGGCTTTAGATGACAATCTAGGATGGCAATAAATTATAAGTTCCTTTAATCCAATAATCTCGTATTTTTTTATTTCCTCTTCTATTAAATCCCTATATATTTCCGTTTCTACAATTTCCCTAAAAGCAGGATGATATGGTCCTGCAACTAGGGCCTTACCATAATTAATATCATCTGTTGCCTGTAACCCTAGTCTAATTACAGGTATATCATTTTTTTTAAATACAAGCAATAATTTCTTGCATATACTTACAGCCCGCTCTAAAGTATAAGGCTTATACACACCTTTTTTGTATAGAGTTTCTAAATGTGTGTCTTTGATTACAATTGTTGGATAAATTCGTACAAAATCCGGTTTCAATAACAAAATATCTTCCACTGTCCTGTTTATAGTCTTTATATTATCAGCAAATAGTCCAATCATCATCTGCAGACCTATTTTAAAAGGATATTCCCTTATATTATATACAGCATCAAAAATGTCCTTTCTTGTATGGCCCCTTCCATTTAAAAATAATACATTATCATCAGTAGATTGAAGCCCTAATTCAATAATAGATACCCCATATTGTTTCAATAAGTTTAAAATATCCTTACTTATATAATCTGGTCTAGTTGATAGCCTAATGTCACTTATATAGCCACTTCTTTTCATATTATAGGCAGGTCTTAATAGTTGAATCTGTTTTTCTATTGGGAGCCCAGTAAAACTACCTCCGTAGAAAGCAATCTCTATAATCTCTGCTGATTTTGGGTATAACTTTAAATATTTCTCAATAGTGTTTTCAACATTTTCCTGATTAGCAGTAATTCCTGTTATTTTTTTTTGATTGCAAAAACTACAGTCATGAGGGCATCCCTCATGGGGAATAAAAATAGGAATTATGTATCTTTTTTTCGCCATGTATACCCTTAACCTTTCCGAATAGCTTCTTTAGCTGCTTTTTGCTCAGCTTCCTTTTTGCTCTTTCCACGTCCCCTACCTATAACCTTTTCTCCAATTAATACCTCTATATCAAAAATTTTATTATGATCAGGTCCATATTCATTCACAACCCTATATGTAATCTTTTCCGAGGTTTGTCCCTGCAAAAGTTCCTGTAGATGTGTTTTATAATCTCTAAACAATGACCCCTTACTTGCAAGAACTATGCTTTCCAAAAAATAATGAAGTGTAAATTTACGTGCTGCCTCAATTCCCCCATCAATATAGATTGCACCAATTAAGGCTTCAAATGCATCAGCAAGTATGGATTCTCTTTGTCTTCCACCCGTTAAATCTTCACCTTTTCCAAGCAATAGATACTCCCCTAAATTTATTACCCTAGCCTGTTCAGCCAAGGAGGGTTCACACACTACATTTGCACGAACTTTAGTTAATTCTCCCTCCGGCAAATGAACATATTTCAGAAAAATATATTCGCTGATTATCAATCCTAAAACCGAATCACCTAAAAACTCTAGCCTTTCATTATACTTGATTCTTTCAGCCTTATATTCGTTGGCAAAGGAGCTATGGGTTAATGCTTCCCTTAATATATTTTTGTTATTAAAAGTATAGTTGATGGTTTTTTGAAGCAATAATATATTTTCTTGAATATGGGTATTAGTGGGTGTCATTTTTCTTCCTCCAGACTTAATGAATGTATTAAAACTGTATACTAGTAGTTTAAATTACTCCCTTATATATATACAAAATATTTACATAATAATATATTAAATCATGTTTTAGTTGAATCCAATAACATTTTACTATTAAATACTGCTAAATGCAAAAATAGTTATAAAAATCCATAGATTCCTATAACTATTTTATATTTTATCAGCATCTAGTACTTTTTGAAAATTACTGTTGCATTATGTCCGCCAAATCCTAATGAATTTGACAGGGCATATCTAATCGTTTTTTCTCTTGCATGATTTGGTACATAATCCAAATCACAATCTTCATCGGCTGTTTCATAATTAATGGTTGGCGGTACAATATTATTGTACATGGCTAATGCACAAGCTATTGCTTCAATACCACCCGCTGCACCCAACAAATGCCCGGTCATGGATTTGGTTGAACTAACACATATTTTATTGGCATGCTCTTTAAACACTTTTTTAATAGCTATTGTTTCAAATTTATCGTTATATGGGGTCCCAGTGCCGTGAGCATTAATATAATCTACCTCATTATAAGAAATACCCGCGTCCTGCAAGGCATTTGTCATTGCCCTAACTGCACCGTCGCCTTCAGGATCTGGGGCCGTAATATGATATGCATCGGCGCTCATACCATACCCCACAACCTCCCCATAAATTGTTGCACCCCTATTAAGAGCATGTTGCAGCTCCTCAAAGATTAATATGCCTGAGCCTTCTCCCATAACAAAACCATCCCTATTCAAATCAAATGGTCTACTAGCTTTTTTAGGTTCCTCGTTATTAGTCGACATAGCCCTCATGGAACAGAACCCAGCAATAGCCAAGGGTGTAATTGAAGCCTCTGTGCCCCCAGCTATCATTATATCAGCATCACCCCTGGCAATAATTTTAAATGCCTTTCCAATTGCATTGGTAGAGGATGCACAAGCAGTAACAACAGTGCTATTAGGCCCCTTAGCATTGAGAAACATGGATACCTGTCCTGCCGCCATATTAGTAATCATCATAGGAATAAAAAATGGGCTCACTCTTTTTGCACCTTTATCTATAAATCTTCTATTCTGTTCTTCAAAAGTTTCTATACCACCTATTCCTGATCCCAGAACTACACCAAATCTTTCCGCATTAATTTTCTCTGCATCTAAACCAGAATCCTCAAACGCTAATTGTGATGAAACGATAGCAAATTGTGAAAATCTATCTATTTTTCTCAACTCTTTTTTATCAATGTATTTTTCTGGTTCAAAATTTTTGACTTCGGCAGCTATTTTAGTAGAATGGTCCTCTGTATCAAATTTTGTAATTAAATCAACACCCGAAACTCCTGTAATCAATGCATCCCAAAAATTTTCTTTTCCTATACCTATTGGAGTAACACAACCAATTCCCGTTACAACAACTCTTTTTTTCATATTCTCCTCCTCTATACACCTTATCTATAAAATCCCGAATTAATCGGGATTTTATAGGACTTATAGGTTTTTTTCTACATAGGTTACAATATCATTAATGTTTTTAAAGTTTTCGGCCTCATCATCTGGAATTTCAATTTCAAACTCATCCTCGATTGCCATGATAATTTCCACAGCATCTAATGAATCGGCTTCTAAATCATTCATTAATGATGTTTCCTTTTTAATTGTTGCTAAATC
>CAZUTD010000030.1:7417-11638 GCA_964623185.1 uncultured Clostridiaceae bacterium | reverse complement strand
GTATCTACACCATAATTTTTGTTTGATAGCTGGGTAAAATGCCTTACCACATCAACCTCACTTACCTCTGGTAGATCTAATTCCTTTTCATTCAAAAGGCTACTGGGGATTATCTCTTCTAATTTTACTTCATCTATATTAAGCTCAGGAAGAGAAAATGCCCTCCTGCCTTCCTTGGATATTTCAAATATTAGTTTATTATAGTCCATCATTTAATCACCCCCATACCCTGTACTAACCTATCAATTTCCTCTTTACTCCTTTTTTCTGTAACGCATAATAATATTCCATTTTTAAATTCCGGATAATCCTTTGCCAACTTATATCCGCCTAAAATACCTTGTTCCAATAATTCACCATTTATTATATTGGGATCTTTTCCTTAAAGAAGGGTTGATTAAACAGCCCCTTGTAATCACCATTTTTTGTTAGTTCCTTAAAGGCATAATGGGCTTTTTGCGTGCTTTGTAGGGCAACTTCCCTCAGGCCTTCTTTCCCCATGGTAATTAAGTAAATGGTAGCCCTTAAGGCATTTAAGGCTTGGTTGGAACAAATATTTGAAGTAGCTTTAAACCTTCGTATATGTTGTTCCCTAGCCTGCAGGGTCAAAACAAAGGCTCTTTTACCCCCAGTGTCTACAGATTGTCCCACAATTCGTCCGGGCATCTTACGCATTAATTTCTTCTTAGTAGCTAGAAAGCCTAAGAAAGGACCCCCATAATTTAGCTTGTTACCCAAAGATTGGCCTTCACCAACAACAATGTCAACCCCCAGGTCTCCCGGTGATTTTAAAATCCCCAAAGAAATAGGGTCAACATAATTTATTAAGAGTGCCTTGTTTTCATGGGTAAGTTTTTCAACCTCTGATAGGTCTTCAATAATTCCAAAGAAATTGGGATTTTGTATAATTACCCCAGCTGTATTTTTACCGATTAATTCTTTCAGCTTTTCTACATCAGTAACACCATCAAACATATCAATTTCTACAAGTTCGACATCCCTAAAGCTCATATAGCTCCTAAGAACTTTTCTAATCTCCGGATCTACGGTCTTGGAAACAAGGATAGATTCCCGCCTTGTTTGCTCAACCGCCATCATTGCACCCTCAACACAGGCAGTAGGTCCATCATACATTGAGGCATTGCTGACATCCATCCCCGTTAAATTACAAATCATGGTCTGGTATTCAAAGATAACTTGCAGGGTTCCCTGGCTTATCTCCGGCTGATATGGAGTATAGGATGTGTAGAACTCTGACCTTCCTGCCAGATGGTTTACAATTGATGGGATATAATGGTCATAGGCTCCTGCCCCTAAAAAGCAGGTTAAATCCTCAGTGCTTTTATTTTTTTTGCTTAATCCCCGCATGTGCCCCATTAGGTCTAATTCCGAAAGCGGACCCTTTAAATCTAACTTACCCCTAAATTTGAGTTTTTCCGGTATATCTTTAAATAAATCCTCTACGGATTTTATCCCTATACTTTCCAGCATCTTTTTTTCATCTAGTGGTGTGATGGGTATATACCTATGCATACTATTCCTCCTTACTGCAAAATTCCTTGTATTCTTCCTCATTCATCAACTCTTCTAATTGGGATTCATCCAGTACTTCTATTAAGACCATCCAGTTTTCATATGGGTCTTCGTTTACAAGTTCCGGACCATCTTCCAATTCTTCATTAATCTCTAGCACCTTTCCACTAACAGGTAAAAATAAGTCTGATGCAGCTTTTACAGATTCAACTACACCAAAAACCTCTCCCTCATCAAACTCATCGTCAATATCTGGCAATTCAACATAGACAATTTCACCCAATGCCTCCTGTGCATAATCAGTAATGCCAACATAGGCCTTTGTTCCCTCTACCCTAATCCATTCATGTTCTTCTGAAAATAAAAATTCCTTCATTTTTTATTCCTCCTCCACTATCTTTTATTATTTTTGTTGTAAAACTTTTTATTTATTACCCTAGCTTTTAAAACTCTTTTCCTTATCTGGATTTCTAAAACTGTATCCAAATCTGAGTACCCGATATCTACCATGGCATTTCCAATATTCCTTTTTAATGTAGGGGAGTAATAGCCGGTAGTAACAAAACCAATTTCTTTGCCCCCTGACATCACCTTATAACCATGTCTTGGGATTCCCCTTTCCATCATTTCAAAGCCAATAATCTTTCTTTTTAATCCCTCGTTTTTTTGCCCTTGTAAAGCCTTCTTGCCAATAAAATCATCCTTGTTAAGCTTTACAAAGAACCCCAAGCCTGCTTCCAAAGGACTTATATGGTCAGATAATTCATTGCCGTAGAGTGGTAGGCCTGCTTCAAATCTTAGGGTATCCCTAGCCCCCAAACCTGCAGGTTTTATCCCCCTCCCCTTGCCCACTTCTAAAAGTTTGTCCCATATTGCTTCCACATCCTCATTAGGTAAATAAATTTCAAAACCATCCTCCCCAGTATAACCTGTACGAGAAATCATGGTATTTACCCCATTAACTTCAACATCCCTTTTGCAATAAAAGGGGCCTATTTCAGATAAATCTGTGGTGGTTAGGTCCTGTAATATCTCCTCTGCCCTTGGGCCTTGTATTGCAATTTCTGAATAATTATCAGAAACATCTGCAATTTCCACATCATATGTAGCAATATGGTCCTCCATCCATGCAAGGTCTTTTTCTATGTTACTAGCATTTATCACAAGAAAAAAACAATTCTCATCAAATTTATAAACCAAGAGGTCTTCCACTATACCCCCATTGGGATTACACATAAAGCTATACATAATTTGATTGTTTTTCAAAACCGATATATCATTTGTTAACAAGTATTGCAAATATTTTTCAGCATCCCTACCTTTGACTTCAACTTCCCCCATATGGGATACATCAAAAACCCCTGCCGCATTTCTTACAGCTTCATGTTCAGCCATTAGGCCCTCAAATTCTATTGGCAATGCCCACCCCGCATAATTTGCAATTTTACCGCCATATCTTTTATGAGCATCATACAATTTAGTCTTTTTCCCTTGCTCCATATCAATACCCCTTTCTTTTTCTTTAAAAGTCCTACACAAATTACAATGTGAATTAAAAATATCATTAAATAGTATTTCTTTTGTTATTTTAAATATTCTAGGAGACCTATTAAACTAAAGGGATACTATAGTATAAAAATACCATAACATCCCTTTAGCTTTGTACTTTTCCATAAGAAACTCCATAGGAGATAGGTTTAGCCCCATATATTGCCTTGTAACCTAGCTTGTTTAATAAAGACTTAGTCCATGTGAATATCCTATTACACTTTCACAATTATTGCAATAATTGATATTTTCTTAACCTATTTCCATTACCTGCACCTAGAATGGGTTGCACCGCACCCTTGTTTACCTTAAAGTTAATACCCATAATATATATTATTTAACCTACTTAAACATACTTTAGATAAGTTTTGAGCATTTCATAAATAATTTTAATATTTCCCTGAAATAAAAGCGAAAATTCCGTGGCAAATAAATAGCCGCATTCCTGGCATAAGCCGTCAATATCGACACATCTACCGCATACATACCTCTTTCCTTCCTCAGATACTAAACACTGATAACAGGGTCTTTCCCATTTATTGTCTAGGTATATATCCAAACTACTATATAAATTAAAAACAGGCATCCCCTTCCTTATCATACTCTTTATAGTGGCCACTGCTATAGCCTTTTCTTCCCGACTTAAGCTAAGAAATTCAGTCCCCTTATACGGGGTATGAAAATTAAAGGATATTGAATTTATATTGGGGTGTTTTTGGGCAAATCTTGTTACTTCCCCTATCTCTTGATAATTAAGCTTGTTTATTGCCATATATATGCAGATATTGCTCTTGTCCGCCTTAGCTAGGTTTTCCAAAATCTTATCATAGGTATTGCCCCGAATATTATTGTGGGTCTCCTTGGTCCCATCAATGCTTAAAAATATTACATCTGCTTCTGGCAAATCAAGGTCTATGGTCCCATTTGTAACCACATTTACAATATAAAAGCCCATTTGCCTTGCTTCCCTTAGCAAATCCCTAATACCCTTGTCCCCGTCTTGCCAAAGCATTGTTTCTCCCCCGCAGAAGAAAAGGATTCTGATCCCTTCCCTATAAAAATTCTCCATTTCAATTTTAATATCCCTATAGGGATGAATTTTCTTATTAATATTATTTACAGCACAATGTTTACAAGTAA
>CAZUTD010000030.1:0-7355 GCA_964623185.1 uncultured Clostridiaceae bacterium | reverse complement strand
TTTATTTCCTCAATCCACGCTTCCTCCATAGATTTCTGCCATAGATTATTTAGATAATGTATAGAATACTGTTTTTCAACAAAATGGTATGCCCATCTTCCCCTCCGGGTTAAAATATAGCTTTCATTGTCTTTTTTGGCTAGGCCTAAAGCCTTCAATAATAAAAATAAGACCCTAAACTCCTGACACATTTCCTTTTGAAATAAAAACCTAAAGCGGTTTTCATCAATAACTCCGTCATAAAACCGCCAGAAAATCCAAAAAATCATTTTTTCCTTTTCTGTCATTAGATTAATAATATTTATAGGCCATTTATCCTCATTTAAAGTCTCAATATAAGAATCAACATCAAAAGTATTTAAGTAGAAATAGTTGCCAAAATGCGAACTGGCTCCTGCCCCAAATCCAATAAAACTTTCCCTGGTTACTGAGGTATACCGGTTTTGCCTATCCTTTGAATAAGTCCATATGGAACTCCTTTCATAAGCAAAATCTTGGGATATTTCATCTATCAAGCTAAGAATCTTTCTTTCCTGGAATTCGTTAAAACGGCTAAGATTTTTAGCCCTTATAATTTTATCCATCTTCATCATGGGAAAAAGGATAAGAGGGTAAATGGATAATTGATCAATATCATATGAATAAACCTTTTTAAGGTCATTTTTTATGTCCCCCATTGTTTGCCCCGGTAAATTTGTCATAATATCTATATCCACGCATTTAAAATCATAATCCTTAATAAGACTTAAGGCCTCCTCTATTTCCCTGACCCCATAACCCCTGCCCAAAAATTCTAGTATATCTTCTCTAAAAGTCTGGACTCCCAAACTTATCATGTTAACTCCCAGTTTTTTTAGCTTGATAAGAAGTTCACGACTGACCTCCTGGGGATGTATCTCTATACCTATATCATCACCTATAATGGAATAATTCTCCCTTATATAATCGACTATTTCTACTATCTCATCTATTAAAAGTGTTGGTGTTCCCCCACCAAAGTAAATGGAAGAGATTTGTATATCTTGCCTCTTATTTTTAAAAAGCTTTAATTCCTTGAGGACTGCATCCTTATATGCCCCTGCCTTTTTTGCCTTGTAAACAATTTTATTGTAAGGGCAATAGGGACATAGGCTTTTGCAAAAGGGTATATGAATATAAATTCCTATCTCATTCCCCATATTATTAAAATTTATCATACCTTCCTTATATGCCTTAAAAGTAAACTTCTCCCTCTTACCCAGAATAAGCCTCCTTAATAAATCTGTAATCATGATTTTCTCCCCCTTATAGTTCCCCAAATCTCTGCAATATAAAGTTCTTATCAAATGAAGAAGATATCCTCCTGTCCTCCTTATCTAAAATCCTAA
Source organism: uncultured Clostridiaceae bacterium (assembly GCA_964623185.1). GTDB lineage: Bacteria > Bacillota > Clostridia > Peptostreptococcales > Natronincolaceae > CAYMGQ01. Next base: position 5,988 of record CAZUTD010000030.1, on the reverse strand, counting down.
AATGCTTGCTAATAATGTTTTGTTGTATCCTGTAATTATCCTTACTTTTAATATCCTGCCACCAGACTTTTCCTCCCATTGTGTTTTCATATCTTACCTCGTAGTTTTCAAAGGCAAGGGCTAAAATTATATCCTGGGGGTCACCACCAAAAATCATATGGAGAACTTCACTATCCCTAAACAAGGTAGCTATTGCTACTGCACCTGTCCAGCCCAAACTAGTCCTGCCTTTTTCGATTTGTACCAGAGTTTTCTTTGAAATACCAATAATATCTGCCATTTTATCTTGTGTAAATTCCTTTTCATTCCTAATTAATCTTAGCTTTTCATCAATTCTTTTAATAAAATCATCACGATTCAATAAGACCACCCCCTATTTAATACTTATGGTGTAATCTTACACCAAATGCGTATAAATGTAAACATATCTTTTAATTTTTATTAACAGACATTTTAAAAATAAGGCGGGATCTTTTTGTAGTATTTTGTAATATTTTGTAGATTATGCAGGAATTTAAAATGCATATGTAGAAATTCTAAATAGGCAACAAGATATTTTAGAAATGAATTAGTGTAAAAACTTTCCTGTAACCTGTTAGAATATTGATAAAAAAGGTATAAATATTTATATAGACTTTTTATTACATATTTAGTCAAACTAGGCCTGAGAGGTTTGCATAATTCTTATAAAAAATGAAAAAGGGGGGGTTGAATTGAAAAGTATCAAAACAAAGCTTGTTTTATATTTTTGTATTTTAATTTTATTATCATCCTTATCCGTTGGATTGCTTGCTATGACTAAGGGTCGTGAAGCACTTACCAGTGAAGCAGAAAAAACCCTTGCCTCATTTGCTGTCGATGGAGCCAAGCTTACCGACAGCCGTATTGAAACCCAATTATCTATGATAGAGCTTATTAGCTCAACTGAGGGTATGGAAAGCATGGACCTGAATATACAAGTACCCATACTTCAAAGACAATTAGAGAATACGAGCTTTTTAGACATAGGGATTGTCCGTCTAGATGGGACTACCCATTATCTCGATGGAACAGCTTCGCAACTTGGGGACAGGGACTATGTAAAAAAAGCCTTAAGTGGGGTCTCAAATGTATCTGATGTAATAGTCAGCCGGGTAACTAATGACATTGTCCTAATGTTTGCTACTCCTATTAGACATAATGGGAAAGTAGTAGGAGCCCTAGTTGCACGCAGAGATGGGTATACCCCAAGTGAGATAACAAATGATATTGGTTTTGGTGAAGAGGGCTATGCCTATATGATAAATAGTGAGGGTACCACCATGGCCCACCATGATAGGGAAAGAGTTTTTAGTCAGGAAAATCCTATCCAGCAGGCAGAAGAAAATGAAGATTTAAAACCAGTTGCTGATTTGTTTAAGGAAATTTTAGAAAAAAAACAGGGGGTTAGCAAATATAGCTTTAATGGTAGAAACCGATATGTTGGTTATGCCCCTGTAGAAAAGACAGGCTGGGTACTTATGGTTTTGGCTTACGAAGACGAGATTTTGCAACCTGTTAATTCCTTGCGTTTTATTATCATTTCCTTTATGGCTGTCATTTTATTAATAAGTATTTTAGCAGCATATTTTGTAGGCAATTCAATAGCAAAACCTATTATCAATATAGTTCAATGCTCAGAAAAAATAGCCGCTTTGGATATCAGCCATGAAATTCCTGAACATTTTATTCAAAATAAAAGTGAGATTGGTATCCTGGCAAAGGGATTGCAAAGTATTATTTGTAATATCAGAAATGTGATAGGCGAAATCAACGACTCGTCACAACAAGTGGTAGCCACTTCTGAGGAATTAACCGCCACCACCCAGCAATCTTCCTTTGCCTCAGAAGAAGTTGCAAGAACTGCGGAAGAGATTGCCAAGGGTGCCTATGACCAAGCCAAGAGAACAGAAGAAGGCTCTTCGGAATCCATGGTTCTGGGAGAAATTATCGAAAAAAATATCAACCATGTAAAGAATTTAAACCTTGCATCAAGCCAGGTAGTAGAAGTAATTGATGATGGATTAAAAGAAATTGAAAACCTATATAAAATTACTGAGGAAAGCAACGAAGGAGCAAAGGAAATATATCAAGTTATTCAAGAAACCAACGAAAGTTCCAATAGGATTGGCAATGCCAGTAATGTAATAGCATCCATAGCCGAGCAAACAAATTTATTGGCATTAAACGCAGCTATTGAAGCAGCTAGGGCTGGAGAAGCCGGCAGGGGCTTTGCTGTCGTTGCAGAAGAAATCCGAAAACTAGCAGAACAATCCTCAGAATCCACCGAGGCAATAGATACGGTGGTAAGAGAATTACAAAACAATGCACAAAACGCTGTTAAAACTATGGACAAAATAGCCCTTATAGTTAAGCAACAAGGAGAAAGTGTCGTAAACAATAGGGAGAAATATATGGTTATCAACGAAACCATGCAAAATGCACAAGGGGCAATGACGGAATTAAATGCTACAACTGCTGAAATGAATCAGAAAAAGGAGGAAATTCTAGCTGTTCTCCAAGACTTATCCGCTATTGCAGAAGAAAACTCCGCAGCAACTGAAGAGGTAACAGCCTCTATGGAAGAACAAACATCATCTATGGAGGAAATCTCCAGTGCAAGTGAAGGTTTAGCAGCTCTTGCCCAAGACCTGCAAACAATAATTGCGAGGTTTAAGGTTTAGTGTTAAAACTTTCTTATCCCGATACTATTTCTTGAAATAAGGGTCTAACCCTTATTAGTTTAAAACAAATAATTTACAAAACAATACTCCTTTTGGCTGATAGTTAAAATTCAATCATCCAAAAGGAGTATTTTAGCTTGACAGGCTTATTAAAATTTAGATAATAAAAAATAATCTATACTTTTGTGAGTACCATATGATTCTTGCTGGGTAATGGTCATAATTAATTTTCCGCCATTTCCAAAGCTATTTTCATCATATTGGTAAATGCATTTTGTCTTTCTTCGGAAGTTGTCGCCTCCTGGGTTACCAGGTTATCTGACACAGTAAGTAAACATGCTGCGTTTTTTCCAAGAACTTTTGCATTATGGAAAAGAGCAAAAGCTTCCATTTCAACAGCCACACAACCATATTTATCATATATTTCCTTATACTCTTCAAAATTTTCCCTATAAAACACATCCGATGAATGAATTCTCTTTATATGCACTGGGATTTCTAACTCATTGGCATAGTTTATAAGCCTTTGATTTAATTGTGGGCTGGCCTCAATAACATCCTTCTTGTAACCGCCCTGTACTTTAGCATAGCTTGATTCACTCCAAGCATCCTCCGTTAAAATCACATCATATAGTTTAACATCCGCGGTATATCCACCACAGGAACCAATCCGGACAATATTTTCTACTCCATAAAACTTATAAAGTTCATAAGAATAAATCCCTATACTAGGCATTCCCATCCCACTTGCCATAACTGATATTTTTCGCCCCTTGTATGTTCCTGTATAGCCCAAAACATTTCTCACACCATTAAACTGTTTTGTTTCCGTTAAGAATGTTTCAGCTATGAATTTTGCCCTCAGGGGGTCTCCAGGCATTAAAACGGTCTTGGCAATTTCATCCTTGTTTTTTGATTCTATATGCGGTGTTGGTAACATCTTGCTCCCTCCCTCTAGAAACTAATTCGAAAATTTATTGACTACATATTCGCATGTTTGATTCCTTATAGTTTATTAAGCCCTATAAAATTTATTCCATATCTTTATTATTATCATAGTTAACCCCAAATTGGCAAGTTATAATTTTTTAACAAACTCAGATTTTAATTTCATTGCACCGAAACCGTCTATTTTGCAATCAATATTATGCCCATCATGGTCATCACCATCAATTAACCGTATGTTTTTCACCCTTGTACCCATTTTTATAACCGAAGAAGAACCCCTGATTTTAAGGTCCTTAACTATGGTTACAGAATCCCCATCTTCTAAAACATTTCCATGTGCGTCCCTGACAAGATCTTCATCCACAATATTTTCACTATCTGCCTGCCTTGTCCACTCCTTGCCACATTCTGGGCATATTAAAAGGCTTCCGTCCTCGTAAGTATATTCTGAATTACATTGCGGACAATTTGGTAAGGTAAACATAAATTCACTTCCTCCATTCAAATTTATTAATTTTAAAAATTCTTATACGACCCCATACTACCACAGGTCATCCTTATTGACAAATTTTGAATGGTGGAAAACACAATCTCTTACTTTTAGATTGTTTCATCAAAAGATTTCCACTCTCTTATGGGAATATCGGTCCGGTTTTTATTTTTCCTTTTCTTCTTGTCCTTTTCTATTAGGGGTAAGGCTTTATATTTGCCTGTCTTTTTATATCCCCTGATGGTATTATCATAAGCCTTTATTAATAACTGCCTATCTGGATCCTTTTTATGGATCATAGATATAGCTTCACTATAGACCTGGTCTACCTCTTGCTTGGACCTGCATTGCTTTAACCTTCTCTCCAATGTTTCTTTTTGCATTTGTATCCTCTTAATCCGCATATACATAGTAGGGTCAGTTCTTTGGATATAGCTCATTTCCTGCGGTGTTAGTTTTTCACCCATTTCAATCTTCTGGTATATTTTTGTCCTATAAGCTTGTTCTTTTTCCTCGCTCTTAAAATTTGTTCCCTCTATTGCCTTCAGGGCTTCCTTATATCTCTTTTTAAATATTTCATTCTTATTTTTCCCGTAATTCTCAGCAAACTCCTTATACAATGAATTGTAGGCATTATCTTTTATCATCATATCACTATCATCTCCTTCATAAGGATATCTCAAAAATAAAAAATCCACCCTAATATATATATCGGTAGATTTTATTTGTTTCTATAGGTTTAAGGGGGGGCAGGGTTTATTAGAATGCCTGCTTTTACCCTTCTGCTGATAAATATACAAAATCCTGCGTCACCATGCAAGCGGGATGACAGGGTCGTCATCCCCTACAATCCCCTAGATATGGCCTAGGGGCAGATGATCCTATCTGCCCGGGGTTATTAGTGCATTATACCCCTAAGCTATTCCAATTTTGGGATTAAATATTAATTCTTTACCTTTAGATTAATAAGATTCTCTAAAACCTAGATTCTTCACATTTGTTCAGAATGACAAAACCCACTACATGCATAAATTATGTGATAGACTGTATTATTCTCAATGTCACTATGCAAGCGGGATGACAGGGTCGCCATCCCCTACAATCCTGTTTTTGGCAATGCCGTAGGGGCAGATGACCCTATCTGCCCGGGGTTTGTTAGGGGGCCTGTTTTAAATGGTGTTCATTATCCAGAAGGCCACAGGGCGTTCCGCCTTTGTAGGCCTTTTTCCTAAATATGCCCCAAGCCATCCACTACTTATGATAGGGTTCGCCCCTTATTATTTTAAATGCTCGATACACCTGTTCCAAAAGTATTAATCTCATTAGCTGGTGGGGAAAAGTCATAGATGAAAAAGATAGTTTGTAATCAGCGATTTTAGAAACATTATTGCATAAGCCTAAAGAACCACCTATTATAAAGGCAATATGACTCTTTCCCGAAGTTCCTAGGCTATTTATATGGGAAGCCAATTCCTCTGATGTTAAGATATCACCTTTAATATCCAGGCTTATTACATACATACCCTTGCGAATATGTCTGAGGATCCTTTGTCCCTCCCTAAATTTTATTGCCTCCCCCTGGGCAGAGCTTAAATTTTCCGGAGCTTTCTCGTCTAGGACTTCCACTATATTTAGTTTGCAATATCCGGATAATCTTTTCCTATATTCATCTATCCCTAATTTTAAATATTTTTCCTTTATTTTTCCTACACTAATAATTGTAATATTCATATTCCCCTATCCCCTTTTCCCCACATAAAACAACCCAGGCTATGCCTGGGTTGCTTATTTATAGCACTACCTCTACCTGTATTTCATTTCCGCCCCTCATTATGTCCACCATAACCT